>DATESB010000165.1:0-4477 GCA_035271065.1 Lachnospiraceae bacterium
CCGGAAGCAACAATTGTAATACGGGTAAATCTCGGATCTGCGGTCACACCTGCTGTGATACTTTCAATATTGTATCCGCGACGGCTGAATAGTCCGGAAATACGGCTCAATACACCTGATGTATTATCAACTATTAACTGAAATACTTTTTGCATCTTTGCTTCTCCTTTACCGATGAACGATTAAATTTAATTCTAGCAACAAAACTTTTGCTTGTCAATGTATGCTTATGAGGTATATATGTCATAACTACGTGTTATGGAAATGTGTTTACATGTGTATTTACTTTTATGCCTCGGTCTCAGAACATTTCGGTAATGCAAGCGTTCCGGTTCTTGCAATTTCAACGATACTGACGGAATTAAGCATCTTAATCAGCAAAGCTGTTCGCTCCGGGGTGTCGCATATCTGTATCAGCATATAACTTTTTGACATATCAACAATATCCGCTTTTAAGATATCACATATTTCCATGATTTCTTTGCGGTTTGATTTGTTGTATTTTACCTTTACCAGCATTAATTCCCGGCTGATACTTACAGACTCATCGAACGTTTTGATTTTGATGACGTCTATCTTCTTATTTAACTGCTTTTCAATCTGCTCAATGGTTCTTTGGTCGCCCGATGATACAATTGTAATACAGGAAACTGCCGGATCATCTGTCTCACCAACTGCCAGACTATCAATATTAAAACATCTTCTGGAGAAAAGACCGGACACCTTGCACAGAACACCTGACCTGTTCTCAACTAAAACGGAATAAATTCTTTTCATTGTCTGCACCTCTCTCCTATTTTACTAAATCCATCGGATCAATCATACATTCCAGCAGACCTGTTCCATCCTGCTTCAGAAATTCTTTGATTGTCTCTTTTGCATGTTCCATATTTTCCAGTTTCATATAATGAATGTCATATGCTTCCGATAATTTTGAAAGTTTCGGACTTCCTGATAAATCAACTACCGAATAATGGTCCTTATAGGTATAATGCTGATATTCTCGCACCATTCCGAGATATTGATTGTTAAATACAATAATCTTAACCGGTATTTTGTGCTGCTGAATCGTTGCCAGTTCCATCATGGACATCTGAAATGAACCGTCTCCGCATACTGCAATCACCTGTCTCTTAGGTTGAGCTTTCTTGGCACCCATGGCAGCGGGAATGGAGTATCCCATTGTGCCCATACCGCCTGAAGTGAGAAAACGTCCTTTTTTCACAACATGATATGCACATGACCATATCTGATTTTGTCCAACATCCGCCACATAAACAGCATCGTCATCCAATTCATCCGATAACAGTTTGATAAACTCTGCCGGGTCTACAAATTTCTTGTTTGGAGTTCTCTTTTGATGCATCGTTGTCTGATATAAATCCAGTGTGTTAATCCACAATTCGTGCTCACACTCAAATTCCTGTTTTGCAATATCAGCAAAGATATGTTTGATATCGCCTACCAATGGTATGGTTGGTCCGACATTCTTGCCTATTTCCGCCGGATCCACATCAATATGTACCACTATTTTATTCTCTGTAATTAAATCGGGCTGTGACATGGCTCTGTCTGCCACTCTGGCACCCACTACCAGCATTAAATCCGATTCGTTCATTGCACGATTTGCATAAGACTTTCCATTATTGCCGACCATGCCGTAATACATCGGATGTTCTGTCGGCATTGCACCGATACCCATCATCGTGGATACCACCGGTATACGGTATTTTTCAGCAAATTCTTGAAGTTCTGCTTCAGCGCCACTCAAAAGGACACCACCACCTGCACAGATAATCGGACGCTCTGCACGTTCCAGTTCTTTGATGACTTTCTTAATCTGTACAATATGACCCTTTACCGTCGGTTTATAGGTACGCAGACTTACTTCCTCAGGATATCTGAACTTTGAAATAGAGGCATTCTGAATATCAATCGGCACATCAATCAAAACCGGTCCTTTACGTCCGGTTGATGCAATATGAAATGCTTCCTTGAAAATGCGCGGAATATCTTCCACATTTTTTACAAGATAACTGTATTTAACAAATGATTCTGCAGCTCCGGTAATATCTGCTTCTTGAAATACATCTGAGCCAAGGAGTTCTGAATTAACCTGTCCTGTAATGCAAACAAGCGGAATGCTGTCCGCAAATGCAGTAGCAATTCCGGTAATCAGATTGGTTGCTCCCGGTCCTGAGGTTGCTACACAGACACCGACTTTACCTGTTACTCTTGCATACCCACTTGCTGCATGTGCAGCATTTTGTTCGGTACGCACCAATATCCCTTCTATATCTGTATCTAATATACTGTTGAAAAAGGGGCATATTGCTACTCCGGGATACCCGAACAGCGCGGTTACGCCTTCCTTTTCCAGACATTTTACCATTGCATCAGCGCCTATCATATTATTTCACTCCTCCGTCTATCATTTTATCCAATCATTCTTATCTAGTCATTCTTACTTAATCATTCTTCTGTCGATGTGTTTAATTGTAACGATAAATTAATGTTATGTCAATCAAAGGTTCTGGTCAATTCTTCAAAAACTTGCATTCTATCTGCCAAATAGTTTTGCCAATGGCTTAACGACGGACTCCAAATCCTTGATTGCACTGTTCAGTGTATCAATATCAATATCCTCAATTTTCTGCAATGCATCTGCCATACTTTCTTCGCTGGATACCACAAGTGAATCAACATCGTCTAACATACCTGTAATGTCTGCCTCTGCAAGTTCCGCAGTTACAGAATCAAGATTCGTCAAAACACCGGATGCCTGCTTCATAATTGCAGACGAATCATCAATCAAAGCATTTACCTTAGGTATATAGGAAGAAACACCGATTAGTAAGAATATAATCACTGCAATGAGTACAACTGTAGAGAGTTGTGTGAGACGAAGTTGTGTACGTACATACTTCATTTGCTTCTCATTATCATCCTGAATTTCTTGTAACAACTTAGTCACAATCTTTAAGTCAGAATTGGCAATTGCCTCAATTTCAGCCTTATCTTCTGCTTCTTCACGTTCCTTCTTAGACAATTTCTTTTCTTCTGCCACTTCGTTATTCTTGGTTTCTTCTGTTACTTCATTATTCTTATTCTCTTCTGCCATTTTACAATCCTCCATTATCTCTTGTTCATTTTTGTATTTCTTTCCCATCTTGTGTATTCATTTCTATCTATAGCATTCCTAGCAGTCGCTGCGCTGTTTTGACTGCCTCAGCAGCATCCTTTGAATATCCGTCCGCCCCGATTTCATCAGCATAATCCTGTGTAATAACTGCTCCTCCGATAATTACCTTTGCTGTCACTCCTTGTTCGCGTGCATATGTGATGACATGTTTCATTTCCTGCATTGTTGTTGTCATCAGCGCTGATAATGCGATAATTTTGGCATTGTGCTCTTTTGCTGATGCGATAATTTCTTCTTTTGGAACGTCTTTTCCCAAATCAATCACATGGAACCCATAATTCTTTAACATCAATGCAACTAAATTCTTGCCAATATCATGGATGTCTCCCGCAACCGTTGCAATCACTACTGTCGGCATATCGGCAGCGTCATTTCCGGCTGTCAACAATGGTTCCAAATACTCAATTGCCAACTTCATTGTCTCGGCACTTGAAATCAACTGCGGTAAAAAATATTTACCTTTTTCAAACAAATCGCCAACCTCATTGATTGCGGGTAACAGTGTCTGATTCAGAATATCTGACGCTGAAAGACCGGTATCTAACGCCGCTTTTGTCATATCCACAATGGTAGTCTTCTTTCCCTTTAGAACGCCCTGCTTGATTTGTTCTTGATTGGTTAGCTCCAACTGCCCGGCACCTGTTCCTTGTGTTGTTTGATTTTGTATTGTTTGATTTCCTATTTGTTGTACGTTTACTGCTTGTGTTTCTGTAAGCTGCAGTTCTCCGTTTTCTGCGATATATTCAATATAACGAATGTCTGCACCATCTTTATTGAGCAATAGGTCTGCCGCAAGCGCATTACTGACTAGGAGTTTCTGCGAGGGATTGGCAATTGCCATCGTTAATCCCGCCTGTATCGCCATCGTCAGAAAGCTGCTGTTAACATTGACGCGCGCAGGCAAACCGAAAGAAATGTTCGATAATCCGACAATCGTAGCCACGCCAAGTTCTTCTTTACAATACCGAATCGTTTCGAGCGTCTCAAGTGCCGCTGTTTTATGTGCTCCAACTGTCTGTACCAGACCATCTACGATAATATCTTCCTTTTTCATGCCAAGGGAAATGGCTCTATCCAAAATGGTATGAATGATTTGTTTCTTTTCTGCAATATCCTTTGGCAAGCCTTCATCAGATAACGGAAGCAAGATAAACATGGCTCCGTATTTTGCTGCCAATGGAAGCAAATGGTCAAATTTGGTTTTCTCAAGCGATATGGAATTGATTAAAGCACGTCCCGGATATCGTCTGAGCGCCTCTTCCATTACATCAATAT
>DATESB010000166.1:0-6900 GCA_035271065.1 Lachnospiraceae bacterium
CATCCAATGTACAAGAAAACCCGTTCAGCAGGGTTTGGCGCTGAGGTGAAGCGCAGAATTATGTTAGGTTCATTCGTACTTAGTTCAGGTTATTATGATGCGTATTATCTGAAAGCGCTCCGTACAAAAGCACTCATTAAGAAAGCCTTTGACCAGGCATTTCAGAAGTATGATGTGATTTTGGGACCTGCAGCACCTACAACAGCCCCCAAATTGGGCGAATCTTTGAGTGACCCGATTAAGATGTATCTGGGCGATATCTATACGATTTCCGTGAACCTTGCAGGACTTCCGGGCATCAGCGTTCCGTGTGGAATGGACAGCAAAGGACTGCCGATTGGCATGCAGTTGATAGGAGACTGCTTTATGGAGCATAAGATTATAAGAGCAGCATATAGTTATGAGCAATCTGAAAGTTATGTAAACTCACAGCGCAAAATGAAGAACAAAAGGGGGCAAATAGGATGAGTAAAGAATATACGACCGTAATCGGTCTTGAAGTCCATGTAGAATTGGCAACAAAGACAAAGATATTCTGCGGTTGCTCCACACAGTTCGGTGGCTCTCCGAATACCCATACCTGTCCTGTGTGTACCGGTATGCCGGGTTCTCTGCCTGTTCTGAACAAACAGGTAGTGGAATATGCAGCAGCAGTAGGGCTTGCAACCAACTGCACCATTACCCAGTATTGTAAATTTGACAGAAAGAACTACTTTTATCCTGATAATCCACAAAACTATCAGATTTCCCAGCTTTATTTGCCAATCTGCAGAGACGGTGGTGTGGAAATAGAGATAGCAGCAGGAAAGAAGACTGTGCGTATTCATGAAATCCATATGGAAGAGGATGCGGGAAAATTAATTCATGATGAATGGGAAAACTGTTCCCTTGTGGATTATAACCGTTCCGGTGTTCCGTTGATTGAGATTGTTTCGGAACCTGATATGCGAAATGCAGAGGAAGTGATTGCATATTTGGAGAAACTGCGCCTGATTATCCAGTATCTTGGTGCTTCGGATTGCAAGTTACAAGAGGGCTCCATGAGAGCCGATGTAAACCTTTCCGTATGCGAGGTGGGTGCGCCTGAGTTTGGAACGAGAACGGAGATGAAGAATCTGAACTCCTTTAAGGCAATTGCAAGAGCAATCGAAGGAGAACGGGCAAGGCAGATAGAACTTTTGGAAGAAGGCAAGAAAGTCATTCAGGAAACCAGACGTTGGGATGACAACAAAGAATACTCCTATGCAATGCGTTCCAAAGAGGATGCACAGGACTATCGCTATTTCCCGGAACCGGATTTGGTGCCATTAGTCATCAGTGATGAATGGCTGGCAGAAATTAAGAGCAAACAGCCGGAACTGCGTGATGAAAAACGCATCAGATACAAAGCAGAATACGACATTCCGGAATATGATATTGATATCATTACGGGAAGCAAACATATGGCAGATATCTTTGAGAAGGCAGTTGCAATCTGTCACAATCCGAAGAAGGTATCAAACTGGCTGATGGTAGAGACATTGCGCCTGCTAAAAGAAAAGGAAATGGACCCCGAGGATATTCATTTTTCACCTGAAAACCTTGCAAAGCTCATTCAATTAACAGATGCCAACGTCATCAATTCAACCGTTGCGAAGGAAGTCTTTGAAGTGATGTTTGCAGAAGACATCGACCCTGATCAATATGTAGAAGAAAAGGGACTTAAGACAGTCAGCGATGAAGGCGAACTGCGCAAGACAGTGGAACAAATCATTGCAGAAAACCCGCAATCGGTGGCAGATTACCGTGGTGGTAAGGATAAGGCAATCGGATTTTTAGTAGGGCAGACTATGAAAGCCATGAAGGGCAAAGCAGATCCCGGAGTTGTGAACGCATTGTTGAAGGAACTGCTGTAAGGAATACCGCTAAGAATTACGTCGAGGAATGCCGTTTTACATTATTGACAAGCATTCTCAACTATGATATAAATAATAGGCGGGTCTTTTGACCCGTCAATAAAGGGGATTGGTCAAGTGGTATGACAAGGGTCTCCAAAACCTTTAGTGGGAGTTCGATTCTCTCATCCCCTGTACCAAAGGCACCGTGTTTACGGTGCCTTTTTTTGTTTCGTGTAGATCTAATGATATTTTATGATACAAATATTTTATTATTATTGTGGGTATAATAGTTATGAGAGAAGAATACAACGCACAAACAATATACATACAAAGCAATAACATTGTATTGACTATGCTGTAGAATAGTAATATAATATCAGTAGTAGAGAGGAGTTGATATTATGGCCACTACCAATATAACAATGAGAATTGATGAGTCGCTAAAGGCTCAATTGCAGGAACTTATGTCTAATCTTGGAATGGATATGACCACTTTTTTTACAATTGCAGCGAAACAAGCAGTAAGAGAACAAGCAATTCCCTTTAGACCGTCAATAGTGAAACCTAATATGGAAACCTTAAAGGCTATGGCAGAGGTTGAATATATGATAGAACATCCGGAAGTACGGGGGAAAGGGTACTCGGATGCTGAGAGTATGCTGGAGGATTTGCTTGAGTGAAATATATTATACAGCCGACAAATAGGTTTAAAAGGGATTTGAGACTTGTCCAGAGCAGAGGCTATCAAATTGCTCTATTGAGCACAATCATTAGCAAACTTTCCAATGGCGAAATGCTAGATGAGAAGAACAAAGATCATGATTTGCATGGCAATTGGGAAGGTTATCGAGAATGCCATATTCAACCTGATTGGTTGTTAATATATAAGATTGATGATAATGATTTAATTCTGTATCTAACTCGAACAGGGACGCATAGTGATTTGTTTTAATGAAGAAGGAGCCAATTAGTTGGTTTCTTTTTTGATTTTGTTTTATTGTGGCTGAAGAAAAGTAAATTCAAGTTTAACGCATAAAGGGAAAAAAATAATTTCTTTGTCGTCTGGCGCTACCGTCTACAATAAGGAAGCCATCCTTTGACTTTAGTTTGCTGACTCCAGGTTTAGCAGCGTGGTTTTTCCATAACACCATGTCAAGATTCCAATTATGGAAAATAAGAAATTGTGAAAACCAGCCAGATGAAACAGATGAACACTACGGCTTCCGATTTATGAATGTTCGTTGTAGTCCTTAGTAAGGCGAGTATCATAGGGTAAATCTGCCATGGATGGCAGATTTAGGTGAGACGGCCATGGATGGACGTTCGAACCGACCCGTCCGGTGCCAACAACCCTAACGTTTTACTTAGGAATACAACGGTTATTCATCCATGAGGACGACATAGTGTTCATCTGTTTCATTTGGCGTCCGTTGACCAACAACTAAATGCCCTAAACTGGAATTTAGAAATTCCTTCTATTGCCTATATAACCCGGCTTCTGACCTAAAAGTATCTCTGAAAATTCTCTTCAAAATTCCCACGGCCCACATTGCCATTTCGGCCAATATACAGTATAATACATTCTGGCATTCTTTTCATTTATTTACACACTCGGAGGTACCCCACACATGGAAAAAGAGGTAGCATTTCACATACTTGAAATCAAGGAAACAAAAGACGAAGGCGAAATCAGAGCCGCGTATATGAAGGTACTGAAAGTAACCAATCCGGAGGATGACCAGGCGGGCTTCCAAAGGCTGCGTCAAGCATATGAGACAGCACTGGAGTATGCAAAGACACCGGATGAAAATGATAGTGCAGAGGGAGCAGGAGACAATTCGGCAGCTCAGAAAACCAAGAATGAAGTAGATTTCTGGATTGACAGAGTGGGAGAACTCTATCAGGATATTACGAAGCGTGGACAGGTTGAAAATTGGGCACCGCTCTTAAGCGACCCGATATGCGTGGAACTGGATACTGCATTGGAAGCACAGGAGAAAATGCTTGTTTTCTTGATGAACCATGTTCATTTACCCCACGATGTCTGGAAACAGATAGACGAAGCACTGGATATCCTTGAAAATATGGAATCCCTGAAAGACAAGTTTCCGAGCGGTTTCTTAAAATACATAGATTACTATATCAACCATGAAACATTTATCCCATTTGAATATTTCTCATATTTGGATGAGACGGACGAAGCAGCAAAGCAGAACGGCGATTCCTATCTGGATGGATACTTTGCAGTGAAGGGAAAGATTGACCGTGCAGAGCCCGATTTTAAGATGCAGGAAATTGATGATTTAAGGGCATTTGGTCTCTATCATCCCTATGAGGATGCGGAGCGTCTCAGACTGCTCAACAGAAATCATCAGACAGAAGAAGGCTTGGCAATTGCAGACACTCTTTTAGAGCAGTACAAAGAGGATAGTTACGTGTGCCTCTATGTGGGTGAAACCTATTGGGAAGTAGGTCGCATTGAGGATGCCTATGTATTGTGGCAGGAAATCCTGACTAAGCACCCGGATCATTATGCAGCAAAATTCAATATCGCACGTTATTTATATACAAAAGAGGACTACGTAAAGGCGCGCGAGTTGGTCATGGAACTGTTTGAAATAAGCAGACAGGATGATCAAGCAGAGAAACTCCTAACGGATATCAATGAAGCTTTGATAAAAGAATATCAGAGTACAACTGACCAGACGGACAAAGAACAGCAAATGAAACTTGCTTGGTGCCTGTTCCAGAATTCTCGTTATGATGAAACGCTAGCGGTTGTGGAAGCCCTTCAACCGTCCGAGGAGCAGGAATATACCTATTGCAATTTGTATGGAAGACTGTTATTCCAATTGAAACGTTACAGAGAAGCAATTCCGCATCTGGAACAATGCATCGGTATTATTCGGGAAACGGTGGATGACAGTAGCAAAGAAAATCAAAAGAGGATTAAAAATCATTTCAGAATTTGCTACTTTTTAAGTGCAGCATATTATGAATGTGAAGAATATACAAAGGCAGAAGAAATTGCAAGAGAAGGCACTACTGCAGTTGGAGAGCGGGAAGACCATCTGGAATGCCTGCGACATCTGGCAGCTATCCTGACGAAGATGAAACAGTATGAAAGAGCGATAGATGTCTGCGATGAACTTCTGAAAGAGGAAGAGCAGTATTATCCCGCGTACCTCATAAGACAGGAAGCCTGTCAGGCTCTCAATAAAAATCAGGAAGTAGTAGATGATTATCACAGAGCAGTTGATATTTATGGTGGTTATTATATGCCCTATTTGCGTGCAGCAGAGGTTTTTATAGATTACGGACAGTATGAAGACGCAAAGAGCGTGTTTGATAAAGCACGGGAAAATGAAGTGGAATTCTCTGCGAAGATGAAGTTATTTGAAGTGAGAACCATTCGTAATCTTG
Source organism: Lachnospiraceae bacterium (assembly GCA_035271065.1). Lineage (GTDB taxonomy): Bacteria > Bacillota > Clostridia > Lachnospirales > Lachnospiraceae > JAAYYM01. The sequence goes on from DATESB010000166.1 coordinate 5,301, forward strand.
AGCCAAGTGAAGAAGATAAGAAGCATTGTATGAAAGTGCTGCAGGAACTCAATGCACAGCCCAAGGAAGACAGTGATATCGAGGAGCGTTCACAGATTCTATTTGAGATGGCGCGTCTTCACATGATTGACAGCCGGTGGGATGAAGCGATTGCAATGCTGGACAGAGCAGTGGCACAAGGTCCGGAACGAGCTGAAGTTTATTACAATCTCGGCGTATGCTATGAAAATAAGAAGCAGCGTGCTCTTGCGATGGAAAAGTATGAGAGAACATTAATACTACAGAAAGTATTTGGAGATGCATGCGAAAAACTATCAGACTATTACAGTGACCTCTATGAGGAGAAATCTGAGCGGCAATATTTTGACAAGGCGATTATGTATATTAACCGCCAGCTAGAGGAGATAGAAAATTGCTATTATTTGGTGCATCGCGGTTTGATTTATATGGATGCTTTTGAATTGGATTTAGCAATTGCCGATTTTGAGAAGGCAATTGAGTACATTCCACAAGATTGGGCAGCACATAATAATCTGGGTTGCTGTTATAAATACCGCGGGCTTTTTGATAAAGCCATTGAATATTTGGAGAAGGCAAATGAATTTTTAGGTGATGAGAAAAATCCTCTTCCATACAGCAATATGGCTGATTGTTATGCGGCAAAGGGAGAGTACGAGAAAGCGATTAACTGTTATGAAAAAGCATTAAAGTTGGATGAGCGACAGTATTTCTGGAAAGAGATAGGTGCTCTTTATTGCGCGATGGGACGTTACAGAGAGGCACTTAGGGCATATGAGAATACACGTGCGCGTGAGGATTATACATCAAATATGGGCAGCACGTGGATTAGATTGAACGATATTCCTAAGGGTATCTCCTATTATAAGGCTGCACTGGAGGCTGCAACTCAAGATAGTATGGCGCAGAGAAGATATAAGTTTGGCGAGGTGTATATGGAACAGTTGCAGGACTACCGAAAGGCTGTCAAGTGGTTTAAAGGTGCTCTTGCCGCAACGTATGATGAGGATGATTTATTTGACTATGAGCAAAATATAGCACGCTGCTATTATATGATGGGAAAATATAAAAAAGCAAAGAAGCATGCTGAATATGCCATGGAACATTTTCAAAAATCCGGTCGGGGAACGGAGGAAGAATACTTGTCTTTCTTGTCTCGCAGACCGGTGAGACTTGCAACGTTTGGATGGGTTCATCTTTGTTTGGGTGACAGAGAGCGTGCAATTCAATATTTTAATGAAATGGATACTTCATTACGTTGCAGACTCTGCACACATCCGAGATGTTTTGAGAGCAATCTGTATCTGGGATATATCTATGAGCGCGAAGGAAATACAGAATCGGCAATGAAACAGTTTGAAGAAGCGCTGAACAGAAATCCGGACGATTACGAGTCACGGAGCATGATTGAGAAACTGAAAAGGATGAAGAAATAATATGACAGATTTTTGGTGTTTGACCTGGGTGGCGGAACCTTCGATATTTCTATTTTGGAATTGTTTGATGATATTTTGGAAGTGCGTGCTGTTGCAGGTGACAATTTCCTTGGTGGAGAGGATTTCACGGCAGTGCTTGAGACGAT
>DATESB010000167.1:0-5712 GCA_035271065.1 Lachnospiraceae bacterium
GCTTCATTTAATTGTCTGACCAGAGAAGCATTCGGGGGAATCAGGTACTTCGGATTTTGTGCACCGCGTTTTTCATATGACAGAAATGGTCCTTCCAGATTTATTCCGACCAGTGCAGCTTCATCCGGTGCTGCCGTGAAACCGGAAGCAGCCTTACAGATGCCAAGAAGTTTTGTGGCTTCCAAAGTCATCGTAGCCGGACAGATAGAAGTAATGCCATTTTTCGCCTCATAGTGGGCGATAGTTGATAGTGCTTCGGTTGTTCCATCACAGAAATCTTTACCGTCGCAGGCATGAAAGTGAATATCAATCAACCCAGGAATTGCATATAAACCGGAAGCATCTATGATGTCTTCCGCTTGTTCCGATTGATTTGCATCGCTGTTAGTAGCACCTGTCATTCCGGCTGCTATAAATTTCCCGTCTTTTATAATAAGATTACCTTCTTCAAAAGTACAGTTATCCATATAAATCTTGGCATTTTTAATAATCATGTAAAGTTCCCCTTCATTATATCAGAGAAAAACAAAACTTTCCCTCTGACCTATCTCTTAGGCTTTAACTGCCCATCTCAACTTTGCCGACTTTGCGCGTGGATTCCTGATGCATTCCTCACTTGAAGCGCGAATGGCATCCTTTGCAACCTCACTGTATTCACCTTCACGCAGGTATTCCCGAAAGGATTTCTTAACCAGACGATCCTCTCCTGAATGAAAGGTCAGAATGGCAACACGTCCACCCGGATTCAGCACCTGCGGTAATTTCTCCAATAGTTCAAACAACACCTCAAATTCATTGTTGACATCAATCCGCAATGCCTGAAAGGTTCGCTGACACGACTTCTTGATTGCTTCCTTTCGTTCTGCTGCAGGTACACGACTAAGTGCTCCTTCTATCACTGCTCGAAGTTGTGATGTTGTCTCTATTGTTCCGCCCTTTTTGAATGTTGAGACAACCTGTTCGGCAATTTCTTCTGCGTAAATCTCATCCGCATTCTCAATCAACATCCCAATTAATTCTTCTTTGGATATTTCTTTCAGTCGTTGCGCCGCACTGATACCCTTCTGTGGGTTCATTCTCAAATCAAGAGGTCCCTCGGTCTTATATGAAAATCCACGTTCCGGGTTATCAATCTGCATCGAAGATACTCCCAAATCAGCCAAAACGAAATCAAATTTTCCAACCTCCGCTGCAACCTGATCAATCTGAGCAAAGTTCTGAAGTCGAACTGTAAGCAATTCCGGACCAAATCCTGCTTCATTAAGGCGCTTGGTTGTCTTTACAGATTCTATCGGGTCCACATCCAAGGCATAAAGATGCCCCTGCCCGTTCAGACGCTTTAACATTTCACTTGTATGTCCGCCATAGCCAAGTGTAGCATCTAAGCCTTTCTGTCCCGGCATAATCTGTAGAAAATCAAGAATTTCCTGTACACAAATAGAAATATGCATTCCTACAGGAGTAGAGCCCTTCTGTATCACCTTCGAGACGGTTTCCGCATATTTTTCCGGCTGCAATTCTTTATACTTTTCGTGATAATTCTTGGGATGTGTCCCTGAATAGCGGGGACGGCGCTTATGGGGTGTCTGTTCTTCCACGATAATCCTCCTTAAGAATATTACATCTATAAATTACATCTGATTGCGATATTCATTTGCGGAAATCCCGCATATTTTCTTAAAGACGCGTGAGAAATGTGCCATATCCAAGGCAAACATCGGTTCTCACTTTGAAATGCCGACAGAATTGCCTGCTTCACAATAAATCTCGTTTACATTTTTGTGCGTTTACGCCTTTATGCTTTTCCGTTTACCTGCTTCATGATTCCTGCAATATCTTTGCCCGCATGGCACATATATGTACAGGTGCTACAGCCGATGCACTTTTCAGGATGAAATCTTTCAAGCCCTTCTGTCTGTCCGCACTCCATTGCCTGTACAATTTTTTTGACTTTGATTTTTTGCGGACATTTTGCTGAGCAAGCTCCACACCCCTTGCAATTGGAAGCCGCTTCATAATCCGGTGCTTTTCCATAACCGATAAAATTCGTATATGGCATAATCTGTTCCGCATCTTCAGCTTTATGAACAGTCATTGCTCCAAATCCCACAAACAAATCGTTTCCGCTTGTTTTCGGAAACACCTTTCCGATGATATCTTTTACTTCCGCGCCGATTGTTGCTCTTACTGTCACCGCTTTTCCCTGTGTCAAATCTGCAATAGTCAGATATCGATCCTGAAACTTTTCCCCACTGCAAATCAATTCTCCGATTTTCAATACGGTCTGCACATTCAATACCAGTATTCCCTGTTCTGCCGGAAATTCGTTTTCTCCGACTTCCACACCCAAAATTGTCTGTATCAGATATTTTTCATATCCCATTGGAAAACGATTCGGAATTTGTACCTTTTGAATCACAGTATCCTGAGTAGGAAGCGGACTCTTTGTTGCAAGTGTAATACTCTCAAAGTTAAATACCTTCCTTAAAACCTCAACTCCAACTTTCACATTTTCAAAACGATTCTCTATAATCCATGCATCGTGGATAAGTCCCGGGTCGCATTCCACGCCATTGATAACCAAATATTTCTTGTGACTTTTGCTCTTTGCAAATGCAGCAAGTTTATCGGCCGTTAAGTAGCCATCTCCGCTCAGACCTGTTAAACCACTTTCACGGATTTGCTCAATAAGCATTTCCGGGGATAACACTTCCGGCAACTCTTGTTTCAACGCTCTACGTTCTACTGTCTCATTCTTTTCAACCAAAGATATGTAGCTCATATCACTTAAGTCAACCACCTTATTTAACTTAGCCTTGGGCGGTTTTCCCTGTAGTTTTTTACGTTCCTCGCCACGTACCTTTCCGTAATATTTCTTTGCCTCTTTTTGGGCAGTCTTCATTGCCTTGTTTTCTTTCACAGTTCCATAATTAATCAGTGCGTAATCCATGTGAAACCTCCTCGCATTTAAGCGTTTTGTAATTTTCTCTAAAATAAGTAACGTGTTCCCTCAAAACATTCAATACTTCCTCTGAATCCGGCTGCAATGTGTGATACAAGAAAAATGGAGCATACAATTCCAGTGATAACACCCTCGGATTGTATTCTTTCATATATCCTAATTTCATCAATTCATCAAACATAAGTGTCATTCCATCTACAGCGATATCAATAAAAAAGGATTGATACAGCTGCGCCATATAGGGGTTTTTGAATTGCTCTACAACAAGCAATCTACGAAACATCACAATCCATTCATCACTGATCTGAAATTGAAACATATCCATACAGACTTGTTCAACATCCTCCCAGCACATATTATGAATGTCCACTTCCATTCGTCGGTTCTTGAATCTCTCTTGGCAGATTATAACGATTGTATCAAGAATTTCCTGCTTGCTCTTGAAGTGCTTATATATTCCCGTATCGGAAATCCCTGCTGCCTTGGCAATCATCCTCGTTGATACCGCCTCATAGCCATTGGTCGAGAATAACTTCAATGATTCATATATGATTTTCTCTCTTGTAGTCATAATCCCTCCGGTTTCTAATCAAAATTGCTACTGGATATATAAACACATTCTTAAGCAAAAAGTAAGCAAGTGCTCACCACGTTCTATATTATAGTGAGCAGTTGCTTACTTGTCAAGTATTTATCATGTATTTGTCAAGTATTTGTCAAGTGCTTTTCATATGCAGATAGTGAATTTAAAGTGAAATACTAAATTCCGGTTTAATGCATAAAGGGCAAAAGATATTTTCCTTGTCGCCAACGGTAAAATTGGGCGACAAGGAAGTTATCCCTGTCGCAAACTTTTTGATGAGATTTGGTATTCAAATAGATATCTATCTATGGTGCTTCTGATTTTTGTGCCAATACGGCATATAGAAATTTTTAGTTGTTTCGCATCCCTTTTTGTGCTGCGAATGATGTGTTATGTAAACTATTTGGGCACATAAAAAAAAACTTATGCCGCCTGCCGTCTGTATTCAGTAAAGGTGGAATATTTTATATATAAAAATCTCTATATGCCGTATCGGCAGTAATATTCAATCGTTTTGACGGCTCATTGGGACATTTCTAATCAATTTTTTCATATGTGCCGAATTAATATGTCAAGTTTGTTTCGTATACGAAAATATCTCGCCTTAGCACTTAATTTACGTAGGAACAGCTTCCTTGTCGCCCAATTTTACCGTTTGTGACAAGGAAACTATCTCTTGACCTCAGGCTGTTAAACCAGATTTTAGTCTTCTGAACTTGGTGTAAACCATTCACCCTGCAGAGACGTGCGCCACCGAGCGCGCCTGCAATAAAAAAAGCAATCAAGTTAACGATTGCTTTTTTCAATAGCTTCCCATAATCCGTTTAAGTAGGTTGCACCAAGTGCTCGGTCATATAATCCATATCCCGGCATTGCCACCTCATCCCAAATCATTCTTCCATGATCCGGGCGAATTGGGCCGTCAAATTCTATATCATATAGCGCTTTCATAATCTCATACATATCGAAACTGCCGTCAGAAGACAAATGAGCTGCTTCTTCAAAATCAGTCGGATTGTTGAACTTCAGATTACGCACATGTGCAAAATGTAATCTCCCCTTCAGTGAGCGAATCATACCAGGCAAGTCATTTTCCAGATTGGTTCCATAAGAACCGGAACAGAATGTAACACCATTGTGCGGATTATCAACCATTTTCATCATACGCTGAATGTTATCCTGATTGATGATGATACGCGGAAGACCAAATACACTCCATGCAGGATCATCCGGATGAATGGCCATATTAATATCATATTTGTCACACACCGGCATGATACACTCCAAGAAATACTTCAAATTGGCAAATAACTTCTCATCGTCCACATCCTGATATAATGCAAATAATTCTTTGACATGTACTAGTCTCTCAGGCTCCCATCCCGGCATCACAAACCCATTGCTGTCTCGATCCATGGAATTAAACATTTCTGCCGGACGCAGTGCATCAACAGCTTTCTGTGTATATGCCATAGCAGTTGACCCATCCGGTCGCTTTCTTGCAAGTTCTGTTCTGGTCCAATCAAATACAGGCATAAAGTTATAACATACCAAGTGAATATCTTCCTGTCCCAACCGCTCCAGCGTTGTGATATAGTTTTGAATATACTCATCACGTTTAGCAGTTCCTATCTTAATAGAATCATGTACATTGACACTCTCTATTCCGGCAAGCTTTAGACCTGCGGCTTCCACTTCGCTCTTTAGGGCATGAATATCTTCCTTTTCCCACGCTGCACCCGGAACCGCATCATACAGCGTAGAAATAACGCCTTTAACGCCCGGTATCTGTCTTATGTGATTCAAGGTTACGGAATCATTCTTCTTTCCAAACCATCTAAGTGTCATCTGCATTCCAAAATGACCCTCCTATCAAGATTATCTTTAAAATAGGGACGCTCCATCGGAACGTCCCAAATAACGTTCATTGTAGGCAATTGCCTATCGTTCTATCAAATTACTCTGTCGGTAACATTTCAGCATCGCCGAAAGTTGCTTCCCATTTCTCAGTACGCTCATCCATAATTGCCTGACCGCCTGAACTCAGATAATCATCCATGCCTGCATCCCATACAGAGTCGAAGTCTGCTACAGGTGCTGCTACAGCTGTATCAAATACGATATTTCTCTTCTCAATGAGTGTCGGTCCAACACCTTCCTGAGACTC
>DATESB010000168.1:0-4843 GCA_035271065.1 Lachnospiraceae bacterium
AGATGTGGTCGTGGCGGTACGATGGTTTGCAGAGCGAGCGGTTGGGCCGGAACAGCAAGCACATCTATCTTGGCGACACGCGTGTGTTGACGAAGGTTGCCCGTGCCGACGGGTTTGAAACGAACGAGGACAGTATCAAGCAGTATTATTATCACAGTGACCATCTGGGAAGCGCGCAGTTGATTACGAATGCCGACGGAGACGAATACGAGCGGATCGAATACACGCCGTACGGTGAGCTCTGGGTAGAGAAGGCCAGTGCGGCAAGCAATATCGACATCCCGTATCGTTTTACGGGCAAGGAGCGTGACGAGGAAACGGGTCTTTACTATTTCGGCGCGCGGTATCTTGATCCGAAGTACAGTCGCTGGTTAAGTACGGACCCGGCCCTGAGCGACTACATCCCGGGAGCCCCGGTAAACGATGAGGCAAAGAAGCGCAACAAAAACCTCCCCGGCATGGGCGGTGTCTTCAACACGGTAAACCTGCACCTGTATCACTACGCAGGCAACAACCCGGTGAAGTACATAGATCCCGATGGAAGGGAGACTATTACGATTCTATTTGCAAATAAGTCGATGATTTCTGAACTGAAGAGAATGCAGAACCAAGTATTAAATGATCCAAAACTTATGCAAGGTGCTGGTGGACCATATAATAGAACTGATGCAAAAATAACTAAGAACACTACGTGGTGTAATCAGGCAACATATCAAACTACAAGGGTTTCGGATTCAACATTAGCTAAAGCAATGTATAATGGTGGTGATTCTAATGGAGACCATACTAATGCAAGAGAGGTTTCAGCCAATTTGAAATCTGCTGCAAATGGTTCTAATTCACAAATTGCAGAAGTTACACCTAAAATAGCACAAGCATTAGCAAATCTTGGAATCACAGTTGTAGGAACAAAAGATACTACAGGAATAGGTCATGTTGCGACGGTTGCACCTGGATATGATTTTAATGAAACTGATGGACCAATGATGGCAAATGTAGGTGGTAGTGATAGACAAGGTTATACTCGTGCAAAGAGTGCTTTCCGAGGATCGAATTATGAAAATGGTAATGTTCATTTTTATATTAATAAAGGTTCCTTACAAAAATTAGATGCGTTAATAATGGAGGATTAATAGAATGAGTAGAATAAAATTGTTGGTTTTGATTTTTATGAACATTCTTACATTGAGAATGTTTTCAAATGAAAATACTGTATTAGATAAAATTCAAAATACTATAAGCAACCAATATTATGTAATTGATTATGCCTTTGGGAACTTTATTTCTAAAGAAAACAAGTCTGTGATTGTCTTATGTGATAAAGTAAAAAATTTGAAGGCATCAAAAAGTGTAAAGAAAATTTATATTTATGAAATTGATGATATTAATGTTGAGCTCTGGGGAGAATTATACGCAGAGTGTAGTTTTTACAAGGAGGATTTGAATTCATTCTATAAATCATTAGGAATGCTACAAGATTTATCAGAAATAGGAGAAGCGCATCATTTTGGATGGATAGGTGATTTTAATGATAATGGAGTAACAGAAATTATGTTTGTGCAGTCTTCAAAAACTGAAGAAGGAGCAACAATTGAATTTTGGGAGTTTCATGATGGTTTTTTTAAAATAATCCTCCCTGCAAAAGATGATATTTGCTATATCATGAACGTAAACAGGAGCTTACATACAATGCAATTGGAACGTTCAAAGTACTCTGAAGCTATAGAGGAGTATATTATTAAGATTTCAGAAATAAAGTGGGATCCTAAGAGCAATCTTTACATAGAGAATATAAAGAAATAAAGATAAAAGGTATATCATAAATCAGAAATGTTTTGATTGTTGCCAGATTCGTTCGCAGTTGGGTATAAAGAATGATACACTATTTTCTGAGGCTAGACTGATCTTCACGTGATCTTTGAAAACGCCAATTTTTGGGTAATCTTCGGCACCGGAGAGAGCCGCTATATAAGGACAGTGCTGGATTTGGGAGGATCCGCTAGAGTACATAGATCCCGATGGAAGGGAGACATCTGGCTTATCATATGGCTATTACAAAGCAAAGAGTGAATATATGAAATCTTTCAGGTCTCCATTAAATACAGGCACTTTAACATCTGCTTTTGGGATGCGTGACCCTGTTGTTGTAAATGGACGTGTTGGATTGCCTCATCATGATGGTATTGATATTGCTAATTCTGAAGGAACTTCGATATCCGCTGCTATGGATGGCAAAGTGTTATCTTTTTCAGCTGATAGGGTATTTGGAGTATCAGTAAAGATTGAACATCGCTTTGGTATTATAACAGAGTATAATCACTTGGACATAAGTTCTACGATTCTCGAAAAAGGAATGCCGGTGAAACAGGGTGGTATTGTAGGGAAAATGGGAGATACGGGATTTGCAACAGGTAGTCATTTGGATTTTAGGATCCGAGACAATGGGAAAGCGGTTAATCCGTTAATGAGTATCAAGTTACCAGAGGGGATTAGTCTAGATAATCATAGTGTCAGAATGAATGAAACAGGAATTATTCAGAATATTCTAAAGGAGAATTAAGAATGAAATATATAAAATACTTGATATTCATATTTTTTATCTTTATTTCATGTTCTAATAAACAAATACAAATTGGACCTGAGAGTCTGGGAATAATTTCTGAGTCTACAGGATTAAAAATACAGCTTGATGATAATATAATGAAGGTGGCTAAAGAATTGAATATTCCATCTTCTGTAATTGAAAATTCTGTTTCTACTGGTGAAAGAGGATCCTCGAAAATTACATTTGAGGGTGTTGATTTCATTTTTGATAGTCAAGCAATGGATATAACTTCTGTAGTTATTACAAATAATAAATATAGAACGGTAGGCAACATAAAAATCGGATCAACAATGAAAGACATAGAATCTACGTTTCTTGACGTTGATCTCTTCCATAATTCATGTACAGTGTATTATTACGACAATAATAGACATGCAAAAGGATATTACTTTGAGTTTGATACAAACCTAAGAGTTAAAAAAATAATTATGAACTACTTTTCTGAATAATAAAGAGGTTTGTGTCTAGTCTTATTCGCAATTTGATATTCAAAATTCGTCAATAAAAGTTCGGGTTAAGCTGCAAGCGCGCCGGACTGTGGGCGAGTGCTTTCGGGATTCTGGCGCGGTTGTCAGCTTGAACCACATTTTTTATTGCTGGGAAAATCCTAACGCTGCTTCAACCTGACGCCGCCAGAGACGGCGCAGGTTAAGCTGATGGTTAGGATTTTTTTTATTCGGTGAGAAATTTCCTGTTTTTTCCGGTTATTACAGCTGTGCCCCTACCGGGGGTGACCGGACGGCTTACAGCCGCCCGGTTTACTCATTAAGATGATTTACGGAAGCCAATGAGTCAATCATGACCATTACCGCATTTTGCTCTTTTTCCGGAAGCGCAACTAACTTTTCATAAGCAACTGCTATTTTTGGACGTGGTCCAGGTTTCTTGGTCGCTTTCTGGATAGGTAGGAGTTCGTTTATCGCGACATGAAGAATATCGCAAATTCTTATAAGTTCTTCGATTTGAATTCTGCGTTCGCCGACCTCAATAGCCGCAAGATACTGTTGAGACATACCAATCTGAGACGCCAAATCAGTTTGACTTAACGCCAAGTCTTTTCTGAATGAGGCAATGTTTTTTCCTAACGCAACATAGAGCGGTTTGCGTTGTTTAGACGTTTCTTTTGCCATGACGCTATTATAAGGGTAATTATAAAAAACACGATATTTGTCTTGACGCATACCACTAATAGTGGTAGTATAACATGAAATTACAACTAGCAGGAAACTACTTGACACGGTTTTGAAAAGAGCCGTATTCAGGCACAAAAAGGCCCGCTTTCCCGGATGACTCTTGGTAGATGAACCGGAAAAGCGGGCACCACAACAACGAGGAGACCTCGTCATGCTTGAACAAAAGTATAGCACAGGAATTGCCATGACTAAAGGCCGCCTCACCATAAGGAGGCGACCATGTCGCTCAAACACGTTACCGACCTCTATGAGGCGGCCTATCTCGTGGTGGAAGGGTTTTGCATCGAAGCGGTTGAGTGCATCCCGATAGCGCGCACCCTCGCATGCCGGATCTCGTTCCGCGACGAAGGGGACATCGAGAAGGCGCAAGGCGTCTTTTACTCGAAGTCCGCGTGCGTGAATCTCCACGCGTTCCGCTCGGCCTACAACCAGGTTAACGGCTTCGTCCACACGGCCAAGAAGAGCTACGAAAAGGACCGGAAGGCCGGAGGTGAGGCATGAGGAAGCCCACCATATCCACGGCGAATATGGCCGAGGTGCAATTCCTCCTTGAGCGCGGAAACCGCATTATCGATGTTGGTCTTGAACCCACTCTTGCTGGCTCATCAGTTTTCATGGTGCGCCTGGAAGGGGAGAAGGCCGAAAGTGACCACAGCGACTACCTTTCCTTTCCCACCTGCAATAATGTGTCCCTGCCGCGCGCCTTCCGTGCGGTGAGCGAAGCGATCGAACGCAAAGAGAAGCGCCGTTCAGAAACCGGAGGCGCCCTATGACAACGATAACCATCTGCCAGAGGAAAGGCGGAAACGGAAAGTCGACGAGCGCGCTCAACCTTGCCCATGCCTTTGCCCGCCGGAGCTTCCGCGTCCTGTTGATCGATTTTGACGACCAGAAGAATACCACCAGTGCCATCGCGCATGGCGGGCGGGAGCCGGTTACCGTAGACCGCTTGCTGGTGGACCCGGATGTAACAATCACGGATGCAGCCATGGCAACCGGCTGGGCGGGCGTGAGCCTGATCCCGGCGTCGGGCAACCTCTCGGGC
>DATESB010000169.1:0-2896 GCA_035271065.1 Lachnospiraceae bacterium
AGAGTCTGTTGATACAGTTCCTAGAGAAATTCTTCTGTATGATTTACCGGCTTCGGATGTTATTACATCTGACAAAAAGACGATGATTATTGATTCCTATGTACTTTGGAGAGTAACTGATCCTTTGAAGTTTGCACAGACATTGAGTTATTCTGTGACAAATGCAGAGAACCGTATTGATACATGGGTTTACAATGCCATGAAGAACACAATTTCCAATATGAAACAGGATGAAGTCATCAAGAGTCGTGATGGTAAGATGACAGTGACGGCACAAGAGGCCGAGGTTGTAGCAGGCTCCAATGATTTGATTATCGAGCAGAAAGAAGAAGTGATTGAAATCAAGTCTCTGACCGAAGAAATCATGGATCATGTCGGAAATATTTATGATGGTTACGGCATTGAGATTATGACAGTTGAAGTTAAAAAACTGGACTTGCCGGATGACAATAAGCAGGCAGTTTATACACGTATGATATCAGAACGTGAGAACATTGCGGCACAGTACATAGCAGAGGGACAGTCAGAAGGTAAGATGATTCAGAACACAACTGACAAGGAAGTTTCCATTATGCTTTCAGAGGCTGATGCAACAGCAGAACAGTTGATTGCAGAAGGTGAAGCTGAATACATGAATATATTGTCAGATGCTTATAATGATGCAAGCAAGAGTGAGTTCTACAGTTTTGTACGTTCTTTGGACGCTGCAAAGGCAAGTATGAGCGGAAGTGGCAGCAAGACTTTGATATTACCGGCTGATTCACCGATTGCAGAAGTATTTATGGGTAGCGGCAATGCATCAACGAATGTAACGGTGCCACCGGCATCCGTAGTTGAAGGAGAGTAAAGATTATGATTTCAGAAAAAATGGTGGGGCTGGTTAATAACAGCTCCGCAATTCGAGCAATGTTTGAAGAAGGACAGAAAATGGCTGCTATTTACGGAGCTGAGAATGTATATGATTTCAGTCTCGGCAATCCCAATGTAGCATCGCCTGCAGCAGTAAAGGATACGATTATGGAACTGCTTCAGGAGAATAGTCCCAGATTACACGGCTATATGAGTAATGCAGGTTTTGAGGATGTCAGAGATGCAATTTGTGCTTCTTTAAACAAAAGATTTGATACACATTTTGAAAGAGACAATATTATTATGACAGTAGGCGCAGCAGGAGGATTGAATGTCATCTTCCGCGCGCTCCTAAATCCGGGAGATGAGGTCATTACGTTTGCCCCTTATTTCGGAGAATACAGAAGTTATGTCAGCAATTATGACGGTAAGTTGATTGCAATTGCTCCGGATACACAGACGTTCCAGCCGAACCTTGCAGAGTTTGAGAAGGCAATTACGGCAAAGACCAAGGCTGTGCTGGTGAATACACCGAATAATCCGACCGGTGTTGTATATTCTGAGGAAACCATTCAGAAACTGGCAGCAATTTTAGAGAAAAAGCAGAAGGAATTTAATACGGAAATCTATCTGATTTCGGATGAACCGTATCGTGAATTGGTATACGATGGTGTTTTTGTACCGTATTTGACCAAGTATTATAAGAATACGATTGTTGGTTATTCCTTCAGCAAATCATTGTCACTTCCGGGAGAACGTATCGGATACCTAGTCATTCCGAAGGAAATCGATGATTACAAGATGGTGCAGGGAGCAGCAAATGTTGCAAACAGAATACTTGGATACGTGAATGCACCTTCAATGTTCCAGTTGGTTGTTGCCAAATGTATTGATGAAAGTACAGATGTAGCATATTATAACCGCAACCGAGAGACTCTTTATAATGGACTAAAGGAAATGGGCTTTTCCTGTATCAAACCGGAAGGTGCGTTTTACCTGTTTGTGAAGTCTCCGATAGAAGATGACAAGGCATTCTGCGAAATGGCGAAGAAATATCACCTCTTGATGGTAGCGGGTTCAAACTTTGGGTGTGCAGGTTTTGTGCGTATCGCATATTGTGTGGCATATGAGACAATCGTGAACTCATTGCCTAAATTCAAGGAACTGGCAGAAGAAGTCGGACTATAGAATGATAGAACCAAACGACAGACAGTAACAGGGAGAGAACATGAGCTGGGAAGATAATGTAAGGCGCGTAGAACCCTATGTACCGGGAGAACAGCCTAAGATAACGAATGTTATTAAATTAAATACAAATGAATGTCCTTATCCACCTTCACCAAAGGTGCAGCAGGCGATGCGTGACTTTGACGTAGATAAGTTGCGACTGTATCCGGATCCACAAGTGACGGATTTGGTGCAGGCATGGGCAGACCACATGGGCTTTAAGCCGGAACAGGTATTTACGGGTGTAGGCTCGGATGATGTTCTGGCAATTGCCTTTTTGACCTTCTTCTATGGAAAGAAGCCGATTCTGTTTCCGGATGTTACGTATTCATTTTATGATGTCTGGGCAGAACTATTTCGGATTCCATATGAGACAAAGGCATTGGATGACGCACTTATGATCCATAAGGAAGATTTTTATGGGGAAAACGGTGGTGTCATCATTGCCAATCCAAACGCACCAACCGGTGAGGCGGCGAAGTTGTCGGATATCGAGGATATTATCTTGCATAATCCCGACTCTGTAGTGATTGTGGATGAAGCCTATGTTGATTTTGGAGCAGACTCAGCGGTTCCATTGATTGAGAAATATGACAATTTGCTGGTGGTGCAGACTTTCTCAAAATCATGGGCACTTGCAGGACTTAGAATTGGGTTTGCAATGGGGCAGCCTAAACTCATCAAATATATGAATGATGTCAAGTTTTCATTCAATTCATACACGATGAATACAACGGCGATTCGATTGGGAACAGTAGCAATTTCTGATGAAGCATATTTTCATGAGATTGTTGATAAAATGGTGGCTACCAGAGAGCGG
>DATESB010000170.1:0-3894 GCA_035271065.1 Lachnospiraceae bacterium
GTGTCAGATCAGGGTGAAACCTTCATTGCATATGCTGCTGCTTGAATACATACTCTTTGATCAACTGCAATGCTATCCAATTTTTCTTCATCTCTAAACGTCATCACTTAACCTCCATATTGTTTTTTACGATAAGAACAGATGAACCAACACTACCAATCTTATGTTCTTCAAAAATTTTGAGGGTGCCATCTGATCTTAATCTTCCATCTTTTAGGTATTTCGTTAGTATTACATACAATCTATTCATGTAAGATATATAATCTCTTAATGTATCAGCTCCATCAATTCCCTCATTTACACTGAATATTGGGGTTGCCTTTTGAGTTGCTTGATTGCAATATAATGAAAACGGAATGTTCTCTATGTATTCCTTTCCTTCCATGTCTGTATAGAACATTTTCGTATTTATACCTTTTCCAAGTATTAATTCTACGAGACTGCAAGTCTTAATTGCATATAAGCATTCCATAAGATTTTCTGGCATACTGCCTTGATACCTTAAAACCGTATCATCAATTTCCTTGTAAATAGCTTCAAACTGATATTCTAAATATTCGTACCATTTCAAATATACGTTTTTTTCATCATCGAGTTTTTTTAACATTGTTTCTGCTTCACCCGTAACATCAAATCTTCTCATTGCTTGATAGTAAGTTTCATCAAAGCAATCTAGGTCTTTCGAATGAGACATTATCTTCTTCCACATACTTTCATCAGATGCACTCATAGACATTAAAAGCAGTAAGTAAATGGATTTTGAATAGACATTACACAATTGCATACTTGCTTCTTTCATAATAACTCGGTTACGATATAAAGTTGGAATAACAACCGTAAACAAATAAACCATGTAACCAGTGATGTACCCCGTAACCAAATTAAGCAAAGTTCTGCAAATACTGCGGTTGGGTTTGTATTTGTCCAAAGAAGTTTCGGTAAATTGCTATTGTGAATACTGAAAATCGATTTTCATAAGCGTATCCTCAAATGTTTTCTCGTATGTCTTCTATTTCGGCATATTTCCATGTTTTCTTTATAGATAAATGTAAAGGTTTGAAGAACCTCTTGAAATAACAAAACTGCAGTCCTTCCTGTTCCTGAAAAGACTGCAGTTATGCTTATGATTGCATTGATGATGGTTATCTGTATTTGAAATCCTGTACAATGGTAATGATCTTCTCTGTACTTTCCTGATTGGTGTGAAGAATATCAGATAGTACTTCTGCTGTCGCATTTGTGTGTTCATTCTTGCTGATAATATCTTCAACACCGGCTTCATTATCTCCTGCCGCAGAACGGACTGCATTAACCTGTTCATTGATCGCACTTAATTCACCGGAGAATTGTTCTGTTACATCATGAATCTCTTCAATCGTTCTTTGGATACTCTCAACAGACTTGTTATAGTCTTCAGCTGTATCGGCAAATGTCTGGAACTGCTTAGCAACATCCTTTTCTAAGAAGCCCACGATATCATCAAAGCATTCCTGTACAGCAGCAATATTGGCATTTGTTTCCTTACAGATATTCTGAATATTGGTTGCGGTCTTGGAAGAACTGTCTGCCAGGCTTCCGATCTCATCCGCTACAACTGCAAATCCTCTTCCGGCCTCTCCTGCTCTGGCTGCCTCAATGGAAGCATTTAAGGATAACAGGTTTGTCTGGCTTGTAATATTCAAAATCTCTGTTGCCATTTGATTGATTTGTGACAAGGATTGTAAATCCATCATGGCTGTCTCTATATTCTTTTGATTTTCAGCAATGTTTTCCTGTGAATTCTGCAATGAACTATTAGCCATCTTCTGCATACTCTGAGCACTCTTGATCAATTCCGTACTCATTTCACGTCCAACCTTAATCTTATCCTCTACATCTCCTACCATTCTGACAATGTTCGTTACCTTTTCTTCCATTGCACTGATGGCTTCGTTGGTCGTAGTAATACTTGCCGCTAACTCTTCTGTGGTTGCAGAATTATCGGTTACATATGCAAGCAGATTCTTGGATTCCTGATTCATGGTTCCTGAAGACTGATCCAGTGCATTTGAACACTGTTTCAAAATCTCAATGATATCATTGAATGTCTTTCTTAAGGAGTCTACAGCGGTAGCAATAATACCGATTTCACTCTTTCTTCCGATATAGGCATTGATTTCATCTGTCTGATTCAAATCCAGGTTCTTCAGGTTGCTGATTGCTTTCTCAATCTTTTTGAGCGGCTTTGTATTGACCATAACAATCGCCCATGTCATCAACACAATCAACAGATAAGCAACCAGACATACGATACCTAATGTTGCCTTACTTGTATTAGCAGAAGCATAGATTTCTGCTTCTGTATCTGAAAGAATGACTGCCCAGCCTCTGTCCTTTAAGTATGCATACATGCTGACACACGGAGCACCATTCTCATCTACATATTCAACTGTACCATAGGTACTGTCCTGATTAGCCTTCACATCATCAATCACTTTCAGCAGCATCGCATCTTCAATCGGTGCTCCAAGAAGCGTCTCATCCTCATTAAAGATATGAATCCCTGTTTCAGTGTTGATCATATAGGACTTAGAATTCTCCAATCCATATGTGTTCAATGAATCCAGTTTATCTCTGAGAGATCCTGCATATGTCGCACCTCCCACATAACCAATAGGTGTTGTTCCGTCCGTATCATAAATCGGAGCATAAGTTGAAAGTACAAGATTTCCGGAAGCCGGCGAAACAATGATACCGGTATTAAACACTCCGCCACTTGCCAGCATAGAATCCTGCAAGCCCTTCAGACTATCCCCCTCTCTCAATACTTTTCCGATAACCGGTGGTGCGGGATGTGTCAAAACCTTTGTATTCCAATCTCCGACATAGATTCCTTCCCAGTTATCCAGTTTTCCAAAATACTGCATTGTATAGGCCTGCGCTTCCTCTGTCAATTCAGGATTCTCTGTATCCTTCAATAATGCAAATATGGTCGGATCCTGTGCAAATCCAAGCAACAGGGCCTCTCCCTGACTCACATATTGCTCAATAATCTGTGTCTGAGCATCCAAAGATGTCTGCATGTTATTGATCGCACTGGTTTTCATTGCCACTGTCATATTATGATTTGCCAGTATATACAACAAAAGAATACAGACTGCTGCAATGATTGCCACTGCCCCTGTAATGATAACGCTCATTTTTCTGTTCTTTAACATGATTTTCCTCCTTTGTAATTCGTCTCTTTGATTAGAACTGTATGCAAAATGAATATATTTTAGGAAAATAAAAGCATTGAAGCGCAAATGCCCAATGCTTATGAAGTTTAACTTCTTTCATTATATTAGATTTGTAAGACCTCGTCAATCACAAGCCTACTTAAATTCCATCTCTAAACAGTTCTGATAGGCACGCAGCAAAAGATTTCGAAACATCTGTATCTCTTCCGATGTCATTCCCTTAAGTATCTGCTGTTCCGCTTCTATCATTGATTGATCCCCTTCATCTGCACATACCTGCCCCTGCGGAGTAAGTCGCACTTTTCTGAATCGTTTGTCTCCCGGCTTTTCAATCCTCTCCACAACACCGATCTTCTCATAATTTGCCACAAGGCGCGATGCCGTTGACTGTGTCAGATTTAACTTTTCTTCCACCTGATCCATCGTCATGCCTGATTTTCCGGCGGCATTCAGATACATGAACAGTATCGCCTGACTGGTCGTCATATTGTATTTCTCTACAATTGTTTCAGATTTCTTTCTCCATGTAACAAAGACCTAAATTCCACGTGCATTTTTTATTAGCTTAAAAGAACACTATTTCAAGAAGAATTTAAACTGATACTCCCACATTGTAACATTATTTACCACCACCTTTCAATCTTTTTCAATAAATTATTGATTGCAACTTTGGAGT
>DATESB010000171.1:0-2472 GCA_035271065.1 Lachnospiraceae bacterium
GAAGCTTGTAGATGCGAACTTTATTTGTGCGAATTATTTTTACCTTTCGTTACTGCAAATTCTTAACATATTTTTTAGACGTTCCAAGGTAGACTTTTCAATCAGAAATTGCTATACTTTTAGGTAGGCAATCAATGGGGATATGCCAGCGTATTCATAAGGAGATTTTTATGGACAAACCAGTTCTGTTTCGCAAGAGAATTATTCCGGAAGAATGTGTTCAATTAGAGGGCGATACCATCCTTTATATGGATGATGAAATTATCGTGACCAAATGGAATGCGCTCAAGCCAAAGAAAGACTTGCACCATGGGTATTCCTGTTACTTTCTGAAGGAAGGCTACAAAGTCAGCAAGTTCTACACCGTTGAAAACGTCCTCATGTATTGGTATTGTGACATCATCGATTATGAATACAATGAAGCAAAAAACACCTACATTTTTACCGATCTTTTGGCAGATGTCATTGTTTATCCGAATGGATTTGTAAAAGTAGTGGATATCAATGAATTTGTGGAGGCACTCGATATCGGTAAGATTTCGATTGAAGAATTGAAGTTATCACTCCTTCGCCTCGACAATCTGTTGTCTATTATATATGCAGATAAGTTTGAAAAATTGCAGAATGAGATAGAAGTTAGGGAAGAAAACTAACGATATATAAAATGACGAATACCACCTTGGTACTCGTCATTTTTTAATCTGCTTAATCTAATAGAATACATGTCCGCCAATAATCTGTCCGCTGACTTCCGGAATTGGAGTTCTGAAGTACAGACAGTTGCCAACCGGCGTAGAACCCTTCATGGCATCATCTGCTGCCGAATAGCATGCCGGAGTTGCTCCCATTGCAAGTCTTGCCGCCAAACGACCGCTCCCTACAGGTGAAAACTGCCGTGGTGCATAGATAACGCCTACCATTGTATTCGGAAATGCAGCGCTACGCATTCTGTTAATAACAACTGCGCCAACTGCTACCTGTCCCTCATATGGCTGATTACCGGCTTCGCAATAAATCAAACATGCTAACAAATCCCTGTCCGTCGGTTCAAATGTCAGTTCAGAAACATCGCGCCATGCCATATTGGCTGCCTTTCGCGACATAGCCTGCTCTTCCGCAAGTTGTTTCTTCAACGCTTTTAGGTTAGCCTCTTGTGCTGCCAATTCTGCTTCTTTATTGGCAATTTCCGCTTCATACGCTGCTGCTTCGGCTTCCGCTGCCACCAATTGCCCGGATGTAGATGCAAGTGAACCCGATGTAGAATCTACCATTTCAGTTACTTTTTCTTTTTCCTCCGTAACCTGCTTCTCTAATGCCTCCAGGTCATTCATCTCGTTCTGCAGTTGCTCTTCCTTTGCTGTAATTTCCTCTTTCAAGGCAATCAACATCTGCAACATCTTCTGGTCATACTCTTCTACTTTTGCAACATAATCTGCTTTATTCAAAAAATCAGAATATGTATTGGCAGTTAAGAATGCTTCAATATAGGAGGTTTCTCCCTTTTCATACATGAACTTAATTCTGCACTTCATCAGTTCATATTGGTCAGCCTCCTGTTGCTTTGCTTCTGCAAGTTCCGTCTGCGTCTTCTTAATTTCGGCATTCTTATCTTCAATCTGTGTTTCTAACTCACTCAAACGCTCACTGACCTCAGTTAAAGAAGTATTTAATTCACCAAGATACCCTTCTAGTTCTTCCTTGGTATCTTCTAGGTTCTCTTTCTTATCCTCGGTCTGTTCCTTTAATGCTTCTGCCTGTTTTTTTAATGCTTCTGTCTGCTGTTTCTGTGCCTCAGCCTCTTGTATCTTCTCAGCAGTCGTCTTTGCATAGACGGGATTATGAAATACCGGCAATATGACAGC
This sequence comes from Lachnospiraceae bacterium, assembly GCA_035271065.1. GTDB lineage: Bacteria > Bacillota > Clostridia > Lachnospirales > Lachnospiraceae > JAAYYM01. The sequence goes on from DATESB010000171.1 coordinate 1,863, forward strand.
AGCTATCAGTAAAAAACCGATACACTTCTTCTTTATGGATATTGCCATATCGTCGTTATCCCTCCCTTCCCTTGTATCAATTCTCTATAGGGTAAATTTAACCTCTCGGTTTGTATGCTGATATTGATAGTACTTCACACCGGCAGCATTCAGCATTCTCTTTGAAGCGATTACAGCAGGCGTGTCCGCATATTTATCACAATCATATACAATCGTTTTGATGCCTGATTGAATGATTGCCTTTGCACATTCATTACACGGAAACAGCGATACATATATCTTGGCGCCCTCAAGAGAGCCACCTCTGTAATTCAGTATAGCATTTAACTCGCTGTGCGTGGAGTAGAAATATTTGTTATCTAAGGGCTCTCCGTCCCTGCACCATGGAAATTCATCATCCGAGCAGCCTTTCGGAAACCCGTTGTATCCCATGGACAATATCTTGTTATCCTCGCTTACAATACAGGCTCCAACCTGTGTACTCGGATCCTTGGAGCGCATACCGGATAATATGGCCACTCCCATGAAATACTCATCCCATGAAATGTAGTCTGTACGTTTATCACTCATGTGTAGTCCCCCATTATTTGTCTATTAGCTATAATCTACT
>DATESB010000172.1:0-21871 GCA_035271065.1 Lachnospiraceae bacterium
CTTGTTTAACACACACCATAATACCAAGGACGGCATTCACACTGCCAATATGGGTGGCAATTACATGGCGGTTGTCTATGGCTTTGCCGGCCTCCGTCTGAAAGAAAGCGGACTATATTTTTCTCCCTCTCTTCCCGACAAATGGAACGGCTACCGCTTCAAGATTAATTATGAAGGAAGTCAGTTTGAAGTTCATGTAACACGTAAGGAATGTATCTTTACGCTCTGCAAAGGTACGCCAGTCACTCTCTTTATTTACAACAAAGAATATTTACTAACTGAATGTATAACGATAGAAGGGAATTAGATATGAAATACGAAGCAATTATATTTGATTTGGACGGTGTCATCTGCCATACAGATGTATATCATTATGAAGCATGGAAAGCCATTGCTGACAAACTTAAGATACCTTTTGACAAAGCCATCAATAACCGACTACGTGGAGTTAGTCGTCGCGAAAGTTTTGAAATCATTTTAGAACAATATAATGGGAAATTAACAGAAGAAGAAATCGAGCAATATATCTCTGAAAAGAATGAAATCTACAAAAAACTGCTTGGAAATATGACTCCTGCTGATTTAGCTCCGGAAGTCAAGGATACACTCGATACATTACGTGCAGGCGGTTTGCGACTTGCAATCGGCTCCTCCAGCAAAAATGCCCGTTTTATTCTTGAGCGGCTTGGGCTTAGCAATTACTTTGATGCAATATCCGATGGAACCAATATCACACATAGCAAGCCTGACCCCGAAGTATTCCTAAAAGCCAGTGAGTATGTCGGCGTCCCAACATGGAAGTGCTTAGTTGTAGAAGATGCTGTTGCCGGACTCCAAGCAGCCGTTTCCGGTGGCATGGACTGTGCCGGTATCTCAGATGCTGCGAAATCAAACCTTGCCACCTATCAACTGACACATTTTTCAGATTTATTAAAAAAAGGTGTTGCCCTTTAAGGCAGCACCTTTACTTTTATACTCTCTACTGTTTATTGTTTAAAGATAATCTTGCTCTTCATTGCCCCTGCCTCTGTTTCACAGTCAAGCAGTTTCACCAGCTCAAGCGCAAACGGGATGGCTGTTCCGACACCACGGCTGGTAGTTACATTGCCGTCTGTCACAACCTCTTCCTTTAAGACAGTTGCTCCCTGCAGGAATTCTTCATAACCCGGATAGCACACTGCTTTCTTGCCAATCAGCACGCCCGCCTTGCCCAGAATACTTGGAGCTGCACAGATAGCAGCAATTCTCTTTCTGGAAAGATTGAACTCCTTAACCTTCTCCATCAATTCTTGACATTCTCCCAATTTGGTATGTCCCGGACCACCCGGCAAAATCAACATATCAACATTTACGAAGTCTGCATCTTCATACTTTAAGTCTGCCTTCACCGTAATCTGATGTGAGCCTGTTACGTAATCCTCATTTTCAATTGATACCATAACAACTTCAATCTTGTCCCGTCGCAGAATATCCACAACCGTCAATGCCTCAATTTCCTCAAACCCTGTTGCCAAAAACACATAAACCTTTGCCATGTTAAAAACCTCCTCCTAATTGATTACCCCTACAGCCTGACAATCTGAATCACATCATTCTCAATGAATTTGCCCATCAGTTCAGTACCGTTATATTCAAACTTCACGTTGGTATATAACTCCATTTTCGTATCCAACCGCATCCGCTTCTCAGATTTTGCAATGATATAACACTCCACTACTTCTTCACGTGCATACTTTCCGTCAAATACATGTATCTCTATCCGCTCTGCCGGCTCAATGGAAACAAATTCATCCGTTTCCGTATGACAGACTAATTCCCCAACAGACGCAATATCATATACATTGATTGGTGTTTTAATGCCCTTCGGATAAATCTCATGCCGGCTGCGGTAAGTCAACTTCTCAATCTTTTTGGTTGTGCTTTCAGATGCAAGCACCTGTCCGCCTACTGTATATCCCTCGATGCGTCCTGCCAAATTGACATTCTGCCCGACAACACCATACTTGGCCCTCTTTTCACTTCCGATATTGCCAAGAATAACCTCGCCGGTATTGATTCCAATCCCCATCTCCAGATGCGGATATCCCTGTTCCTCATTAAACACATTCACAGCTTCCATGGCATTCTGCATTTCCACTGCACATTTTACTGCATTCTCCGCTCCATTTTCACATTCAATCGGTTCCCCAAAAATAGCAAAGATTGCATCCCCAATAAACTCGATAATGGTTCCTTTATAATTCTGAATCAACTCCGTCATCACCGTCAAATAGTGATTCAGCATCGACATCAAATCCACAGGCGACATTATCTCGCTCATGGCAGTAAATCCACGAATGTCACTCATTAGAATCGTAAGTTCTTTCTTTTCTCCACCCAATTTACAGCCATCAGGAGAATTCAAAAGTTTCTCCACAATTTCGTCTGATAAATAACGTCCAAAAGTCTCTGAAATCAATTGATTGCGTAACTGCAATTGTCCGTTCAGCGCCTTAATCTGCTCCATTGCCCGCACTGCATCCTTAAGTTCATATAACTCCGACAAATCGTTAATTACAACTACAATTCCATTGTTTCCACTCTGCGTTTCGTTTTCTTTCAAACCGGTTTCTTTCAAATAGGAAGTAGTCACATACAATTTCTTAATCTGCTCGCCAACCGCATAATCTACAATGCTGCTCTGCGTCGTTGCATGGTCATAAATTGCATTCAAAATTGTCTGATTAAAAGCATCATTTTCTTCTCGTCCGAAAAAAGCCTTTGCAAAACTGACTCCAACAATAGAGTCATCCACACATAGGATTTTCTTACACGCATCATTAATCAGCGTTGTCACTCCATCAGCGCCAAATGTAATAACACCCTCAGACATGTCCTTTACAATATACTCATAATTCTTAAGTGCATCGCTCATCAAAGTTTCTCCCAAAATGCCACCGACTTTTCAAAATCTTCAGGCTTCGTCACTTCAATTGTTATGATTGGCTCGTGCTCCAACTGCATGATCTGTCGATATAGACTAATCCAGTCAATCATCCCTGCACCAATCGGCAAATGTTCATCATATATCCCTCTGTTATCATTCAGATGCAGGTAACCGATATACGGTTTCAATTCCTTCATCCAACCTTCAACCGGCGTTTTGGACAGATTTGCATGTCCAACGTCTAAACAGACACCAAGCCACTTACAATCTGACATTTCCATCAATCGCTTTAAAATATCAGGATTGATATCCAATGTATTTTCCACAAAAATCTTCACCTGATACTTTTCGGCAATCATACGTAAATAGTCTGCCGTCGTCTCGCACCAAATATCAATCACATTTTGATTAACTAAAACCGGATGACAGCACGTATGCACAACAACGTTTGAAACACCTAATTTCTTTCCTGTCTCAATAGACCTTTCCACACGCTCTCGTGACACTTCTCTGATTCTGATATCATTACTGGAATAATTGATATCCACAAAAGCAGCATGCATTGACTGCATCGATTTTCCTTGATAGGTCGTCAGAACTGCCTCTTCTATATAATTCGGAAATGCAACATCCATCACCTCACATGGATACTGCATTTCCAAAAATTCTTTTGCATACGCACGTGTAATCTGACACTGTATCATACAAGTCTCCTAACAAAACATATCTCTTTAATAATACATGCTAAAATGATCCATCAAATAATATGCGTTATACCCACTCTTAACAAATGTTTCATTGGAAATTCTATCATACTCTTCTGCATATTTCTTCATTTTCTCCCAGAGGCTCGGCTTCTTTGCAGTCATTCCTTCTGCAATTGCCTCAGACATTGTCTTACATACATCCATATAATCATCAGTCAAAGTACGAAGTCTGTTCGACAACTGAGACATCATTGATATTGCAACATCAGAATGAGCTGCAATGTAATCCGCAAAATCATCCTTTGATACAACCGTCAATTCTGTTTCCTGAAAGGCAACTGCAGTTGCACTACGTGGCATATTTTCAATCATTGCCATTTCCCCAAAATATTTATCTGCACCCAATTCTACAAGACATTTCTCATTTTCCTGACCATAATTCACATAAATTCCAACAAGTCCGCTGTTGATTTCGTACATATTCAATCCTTCGTCTCCCTGATTGAAAATCACGTCACCCATTTTATAAGTCTCTACTCTCATTGTTTCCATCCAAAAGTCCTCCTTTGTGTATAAGTTCCTATAAACTATTATACCCTTCCCACCTCACAAACTCAACCTGAATTCCAATTATAAGAACATCGCTTTGCGGCTACAATAAAAATATGCTACAATCATATATAACACGGAGGACGTCCACATGGAAATAGAACGCAAGTTTTTAATAGAGCAATTACCGACAGATATTGATGCCTATCCATATCACCTCATTGAGCAGGCATATCTGTGTACAGAACCTGTCATCCGCATTCGCAGAGAAGATGACAACTATTATATGACCTATAAGGGCAGTGGCATGATGACACGTGAAGAATACAATCTTCCCCTCAATCAGACCGCCTATAACCAGTTAAAACCTAAAGCAGAAGGAAATATCATCGCAAAAAAAAGAGTTCTCATCCCATACCTTACGTATACGATAGAACTCGATATATTCGATGCACCTTTTGCACCCTTGCTACTTGCTGAGGTTGAATTTGAATCCGAAGAAGAAGCACTGGCTTTTACACCACCTGACTGGTTTGGTCAAGATGTCACAAGTGACGGCAAATACCACAACAGTAACATGAGCCGACTTATCCTTTGACCTTGCGTGTTGATTCGCCTATCACCAGTTCACCCTCGAACGTTTTATGCTGATGCTCTGCTTTTCCTTTAATCACATCAAAGAGAATTGTAACTGTTTCCTTTGCAATCTCCTCAATTGGCTGTCGAATCGTTGTAATAGACGGACTATAGAAGTATGCCATATCAATTCCGTCAAAGCCCGCCACTGAAATATCCTCCGGTATCCTCCGACCACTCTCCAAAATTGCCTTACATGCTCCAATCGCAAGAGTATCTGAAATTGCATAAACTGCAGTCGGCATTTCTTTCTTCGCCAATATTTCATTCATAACCGCATACCCATTTTCCATTGTATACGGATCCAGTTCATACTTCATTGTGTAAATCAAGGACTCGTCCACTTTAACTCCGTTATCCTTAAGTGCCTTGCGATAACCCTCTTGTCTAAGACTACCGATACTCTCATCACAAGCGCTTGCCACAATCGTTGCAATCCGTTTATGTCCGAGTTTACACAGATAATCTACTATCTTATAGCTCTCAGCCACGTCATCTACCGAAACTGATGAGTACCCTTCACCGGGACGCTTCTGTGAGATTGCAATGGTACTGAGTACAAACGGCACCTGCAGTTGTTCCAGCTTTTCTTTTGTATGAGAGAAATATCCACCAAGAAACACAATTCCGCGTAAACGCTTCTCTTTAATCAATTCCAATGCTACATCTACTTCATCTTCATTCATCTCAACATGATGCAAAACCAATGCATAACGTTTCTTCTGGATTTCATCTTCCATAACTTTAATCATTTTTAGGAAGAATGGATTTGAGATACCCTTTACCAAAATCGCAATGGAGCGAGAATCGGACAATTTCAGGTTCCTTGCACTGTTATTCGGAATATAATTATATTCCTTAATGATTTCCATAACCTTATTTTTAGTCTCTTCGTTGATGTCCGGATGATTGTTCATCGCGCGTGATACCGTGCTGACACCCACGCCACACATCCTGGCAATGTCCTTGATTGTAATTGTCTCCAAAGTTTTCCCCGCCCATTCTCTATCGTAACTATTCAGAACAATTATAGTCTACCATATAATTTCGTCATTTTGAATACTTTTGCGACTAATTTCTTACTCATATCACGCTCTGACATGCGCCACTTCCAATTGTCTCCTAACGTAGATGGAGTATTGATACGCGCTTCGGAGCCAAGACAAAGATAATCCTGAACCGGAATAATACAAAGTTTTGCAACACTTGAAAGTGCCAAGCGAATAAAGTCCCAACTGATTTCTTCTTCCTTCGTATCAGCATTGTTCAGATAATCAATTGAAAGTTTTTTGTCGGCTTTCGACAGCACTCGATACCATCCTCTGACTGTATCATTGTCATGCGTTCCGGTATAAACAACACAATTACTTCCGTAATTGTGAGGCAAATAGTCACTCTCTTCACGCGAATCAAATGCAAACTGTAATACTTTCATTCCCGGATATCCAGTATCCTTAACCAACTTTATGACCGATGGAGTCAAATAGCCCAAATCTTCTGCAATAATATCTACTTTACCAAGTACCTTCGCAAATGTTTTAAAAATGTCATGGCCGGGCCCTTTTTTCCATTTTCCGTTTTCAGCCGTTGGGTCACCATACGGAATTGAATAGTATTCATCAAATCCTCTAAAATGATCCACACGAACAACATCATACAGCCTAAGTGAATGTTGAATTCGCTTAATCCACCACTCGTATCCTGTTTCTTTGTGATATCCCCAGTCATATAATGGATTGCCCCACAACTGACCTGTTGCAGAAAATGCATCAGGCGGGCAACCTGCTACCGCAATCGGCATATTATCCTTGTCAAATTGAAATAACTTCGGATTTGCCCAGGTATCTGCACTGTCAAATGCCACATAAATCGGAATATCCCCAATAATCTTAATCCCCAACTTATTTGCATATTTCTTCAGTGCATTCCACTGTTTATCAAACATAAATTGCTGGAATTGATAAAATTCTATTTCTTTTGCAAATTGCTTACGGTACTTTGATAGTGCCGCTGGCTCGCGCATACGAATATCTTCGTCCCATTCAATAAAACTTCTGCCGCCAAAAGAATTCTTCACCGCCATATATAATGCATAATCATCAAGCCAATATGCATTGTCCGCAATAAAATCCTTAAATGCCCTTTTTCTTGAAATATTGCTTCTTTCATATGCAAGTTTCAATATCTTGAAACGAGAAAAATACAATTTCTCATAATCAATATAGCGCTTATTTTTGCCAAAGTCACACTGGTCGCATTCCTTTTCTGTCAACAGTCCCTCTTCAATCAGTGTCTCCAAATCTATGAAATAAGGATTGCCCGCATAGGTCGAAAATGATTGATACGGAGAGTCTCCGTAGCCCGTTGGTCCAAGCGGTAATATCTGCCAATAGGACTGACCTGCCTCCTTGAGTTTATCCAAAAAATCATATGCATGCTTAGAAAATGTTCCTATGCCGTATTTACCCGGAAGACTTGCCACCGGTAATAAAACACCACTTTTCCTCATAGTTGAACCCTTATCCTTTCACCGCACCTGCTGCAACGCCTTCGATGATATATCTCTGGCAGAATAGATAAAATACAATAATCGGAATGATTGCCAATACCAATAATGCCATCATGGCACCCATATCTTTTGCTCCGTAAGATCCAACCAGATACTGTACTACAACCGGTATCGTCTTATATTCCGTGCTGAGACCAATGACCAGATACGGCAGCAAATAGTCATTCCAAATCCACATTGCATTCAAGATTGAAACAGTAATTGCAGTCGGCTTCAAAATCGGCATTACAACACCAAAGAATGTCTGCAATGGATTACAACCATCTATCATAGCAGCCTCTTCTATCTCAATCGGAATTGATTTTACAAAGCCGCAAAACATAAATACCGACAGCCCCGCACCAAATCCCAAGTACAATAATACCATACCGAGTGGATTATTCAACTTGAACATATTGGCCAGTTTTGTCATTGTAAACATTACCATCTGGAACGGAACAATCATTGAAAATACAAACAGATAATAGAGCGAACTGGAAATCTTTGATTTCACTCTTGTAATATAGTATGCCGCCATGGAAGTACACAATAAAATCGCAAGCACGGACAATACCGTAATAAAGCATGACCACCCAAAAGCACCAAAGAACCCCGTCTTCTCAATACCATTGATATAATTTGTCAATCCCGAAAATGTCTCTGCTGTCGGCAGTGCAAACGGATTATCACTAATATATAACTTTCCCTTAAAGGAATTTAACAAAATAAAGAATATCGGGACCAAAAAAGCAACAACTGCCACACACATAATTACAAATATGATTCCGTTTACAATTGATTTTTTATTTGGCATTATTGCTCCACCTCCCTCTTTCTGGTTGCGACAAGCTGCGTCAATGCAATGGCCGCTACAATAATGAAGAATAATACTGCCTTTGCTTGACCGACGCCTTCAAATCCGACGCGTCCATAGAAGGTACTATAGATATCCAGTGCCAGCATAGCTGTCTTATTGCTTGGTGCACCGGCTGTTAATGCAAGGTTTTGATCAAATAATTTGAAACTGTTGGAAACCGTCAAAAACAAACATATTGTAATCGATGGCATAACCATCGGTATTTTCACATTTAGTAAGACCTGCCACGGTGTTGCACCGTCAATTTTTGAAGCCTCAATCAAATCGGGCGGAACATTTTGCAGACCTGCAATATAGATAATCATCATATAGCCGATTAACTGCCAATTCATCAGGATAACCAAACCCCAAAATCCATAAGTCGCATTCGCCACAAGTGTTGTCTCATATTTCACAAGCACTGCATTAATCATGGACTGCCAGATATATCCGAGGATGATACCACCGATTAAGTTCGGCATAAAGAATACGGTACGGAACAGGTTGGTTCCTTTGATTTTCTTGGTAAGTGCCAAGGCAATGATAAACGCCAAAAAGTTAATAGAAATAATGGATACCAACGCAAACCTTAACGTAAACCAAAACGCATTCGTAAACTTATCATCAGCAAATATCTGCACGTAGTTGCTTAAGCCCACCCATTTTGCATTGGTAACTGTCTTAAACTTACAGAATGACAGATAAAGTCCCATGATAAACGGTACAATAAATGCAAATGCAAATGCGATCAGAGTCGGTATCACAAATATGGGAAAATACTTTTTTAATGTCTTCTGCATATGCTCTTCTCCTTATTATATATCTTTTCATTATTTATGATAATGGGCAGTGGCATGAGTGCCACTGCCCACTAAATTAATTATAACATAATATTCATTAATTTACATTGCTGAAACGGTTTTGACTTTACTCAGTTGCTGCTGCAGCAGCCGCCTTTTCTGATGCCCACTCGTCAATGACAAGTTGCTGTACATCTGCCCATTCCATAGAACCTGATGCATACTCTAAGAGAGCTGCGCCGAAGTCATCTTTGAATGTCTGGCTCGGGAATGACGTGAAGTTCCAAGCTACACTTGTAAGTGAAGAATCACCCATGTATTTGATAACTTCCTGTGCCAAAGGATCGGTCGGTTTCTCATCATCTGCAAATGTGTTAAACGGTGCGATGAATCCGAGATCGTTTGTTACTGCTGCCTTGCCTTCGTCAGATGAGAATAACCACTCAACGAATGCGATGGATGCTGCCTGATTTTCAGGTGAAACCTGGCTGTTGATACAGAAGAAGTTCTCTGTTCCTGTGCAAAGTCCCTGAGACTCTTCACCTTCAACACCTGTATAGATAGGAAGGAACTTAACATCTGTCTCTGCTACTACGTTACCTTCAACGCCTGAAATCTGTCCCCAGCCCCAGTTACCGTTCTGAACCATTGCTGCTTTTCCAAGTGCGAATTCTGCCATAGAGTCATCAACTGACTTGCTTCCGAGAAGTCCCGGTGCTGTAACAGAATTGTTCAGGTATAAATCAAAGATGTTCTTGTAGTTATCTGCATATGTGAACTCAAGTGCATCTGTATCTGTAATGCCTTTGTCTTTGTACTCATAGTATACAGGTACGTTTGCAAGATGTGTCTGCCATCTCCAGTCTTCACCCGGAAGTAATGATGTAGATGCAAATACACCTTCAATACCAAGATCTGCTGCCTTAGACTGCATATCTTCTACAACTGCCTTCAGTGTGTCAAAGTTCTTGATTTCATCCATGGAAGCTGCCTTAGCGCCGTCCATTGCAAAATACTTATCCATGATAGCGTTGTTGTAAATGATACCATATCCTTCAACTACGTAAGGAATACCATATACGCCGCCGTCTTCGCCTGTAACTGCAAGACTCTTGTCAAGCAACCAGCTGTAAAGGTCTGTATCCTTAAGATCTAAACAATAATCTTTCCAGTTCTGATATCCTACAGGTCCGTTAATCTGGAATAATGTAGGTGCTTCTGCATTTGCTACTTCAGACATCAATGTCTGCTCATAAGTTCCGCTTGCTGCTGTAACGACTTTAACAGGAACACCTGTCTCTTCCGTATACTTCGTTGCTAAACTCTGCCACACTTCATCAACTTCAGGTTTAAAGTTTAAATAATAAACAGAACCTGCTGCTGCATCTGCTGTTTCTTCTGCAGGAGCTGCTTCCTCTGCAGGTGCTTCTTCCTCTGCGGGAGCTGCTTCCTCTGTTGCCGGTGCTTCTTCTGTTGCTGCATCTGAACCACAGCCGATTAACAATGTTGAAACCATTGCTACAGATAATAACACGCTGATTAATTTCTTTTTCATAATACTTACCTCTCCTTTTTCTTATTCCGAGTTCTTCATTCCGAAAAACCCGATATGACTAGGTTACCTCAGAATGGGATAAATTATACTTTTTTTGTAGTAAATCCCTTTCTGAAAACTACCAAATCTCGATGGAAACGTTATCGGTATCGTTGTCGGTAACGTTTCCAATGAGCTTGCATTAAATATAACACAGGTATTTTCTTTATGCAATACCTGATTTCATTTTTGTGGAAAACATCAAAAAATGTGGTTCAAGTTTTGGTAAATTTTACTTTGCTCAAGAAATAGCGAGCAGATTGAAATAGAGATGTTCAGGGAGTTTCTCCCCATTAAAAGTCGAAACACTTGCAAGATAGCAGCGTGAAATCTCCATCACACCATTGATTGAAGTTTTTTCGTCTTCTCTTGCCAAAAGCCTTACAGTCCCGCTAAAACTAAAATGTGCTGCAATTGTCTGCACGAGTCGCAAGCAGTCTGCTTTTGGATAATCTGTTTCACGTATCAAAAGACTATCCTCTCTTTTTGTAACAACAGCATAATATTCCTTAGGCAAACCACCGTCATATGTTTCAATCAGAAGTGTTTCGCCGGAATCATTGATATCATAATACATATATTTCAGTTCTTTTTCTTTCCAATAGATACATCCCGGACATTCATCCACATAGCGATGCCTCAGCACAGCAAATTGTTCATAGTCACAGTGACTGACTGTCAGCCCTTCCGTCAATCCGGTCTCTGCTATTTCATAGGTCAGTTCACTCATAAATACATTCGGGTAAACATTTTGCCGCATGAAAATATTCTTGGAAGTTTGCAGAGAATTAACCGATACCCCATAATATCCCATGCCTTTTGCTTCTTCATACAAGAAGTTCAGCATTGCCGTGATATTACCTTTTCTCCCATACTGAGGGAGCGTTGCTCCTGCATAAAGATACAGAAACGGACGTGGCTCACCTTCTATCTCCAGATAAGCCGTTAAATAATGAAATGCACTCTCTATCTCTGAGTCATTCCTGAAAATAATACTGCATTCCGGTGCAAAATAATGCGTAAAGAACAATTCCACATAAGCCTCATCATGCGGAAATGCCGTAACCCATATTTTCTTCAATTCCTCTGCTTGTTCCATGGTAGGATGGCAAATCATACTCTCTTCTCTTTTCTGTTACTATACCAGTTTGAATGCCAGCATTGTAATATCATCAGCCTGTTCTGCTCCATTTGCAAACACACTTACCTGATCTCTCACATAATGCAACGTTTCCTCAACTGACATATCTTTTGTCTGATTCAAAGTCATTTGCAATTTCGGATCTGAAAACAGTTCATGCTGTGGATTCATCGCTTCTGTCACACCATCTGTATAGGTGAAGAATACATCACCCTTTTGAAGTTGTACTTGTTCGGTTACATATTTTGTTGTTTCAAATCCAGCAAGAACAAAGCCTCTGTGCATCGTAAGCCATTCATAATCTCCACCTGCATGACAAATCAACGGAGGATTATGACCTGCATTTACAAATGAAAACATCCCTGTCTGTAAATCTAAAATACCCATAAATGCTGTCACAAACATGCCCGCATCATTATTTTCACAGAGTTGCTGATTTGCTTTCACAAATACTTGTGCCGGTTCATCAACCAATTGCGCATAATTCTTAATCAATGTTTTGGCAATCACCATAAACAAAGCCGCCGGAACACCTTTTCCTGATACATCCGCCATCACAACCGCAAGATGTGACTCATCAACCAAGAAAAAGTCGTAAAAATCACCACCAACCTCTTTTGCCGGATTCATAATTGCATAGATATCGAATTCTTCTCTATCCGGGAACGGCGGAAAAATGCACGGAAGCATACTTGCCTGAATACTTCTTGCAACATTTAATTCTGCTCCGATTCGTTCCTTTTCCGCTGTTACCCTCTGTAAATTATCGATATATTGATTGATATCCTGTTCCATTTTCTTAATCGATAATGTCAGTGTCTCCATTTCATCATTCGTCTGAATGTCCAACTGTGCGATTTTCGATATCTCTTGCTTCTGCTCATCCTTGTCACTCATAAAATCAGATGTTGCCTCTGTCAATTGCGAGAGAGGTGTCATCAGACTTCTTCTCATCAGATAATAGGAAATCCAAATGGATATCAATGTAATTGCAAGCATTGCTGTCCCTAATAAAACCAAAAACTGAAATCGGTCATTCATGATTGCATCCATGGAAATATCCGTACCAACCTGTGCCACAAATTCTCCCTTTGAATTGGTAATCGGCACATAGCCGGAACACAGCCATCCATTGCTCTCTGTATAATTAATCTCCGGCGAAACACCTTGTTTATACTCGCCGGTTTCCGCAGCCCTCATAAATTCTTCATTAATCACTTCTGTGTCGCCAAAACTATATGCATTATCCGGCTCGTCTGCATCCATGACATAGAGCACAACGCCTTCCTCCACAATCGGCTTCTGAATATAGAGAAATTTGCATTCATTACTGTTACGAATTTGAAACAATTTGTCCAGTAACACTTCATACTCAGCATCTATTTCCCCGGTTTCTATATATTGTTCAATCTTATCTCCATCCATCATCGCTGCTGTTGTCTTACCAATATTGACCGCTAACATCTTATAATGATCATCCATAGTCGTTGCATACACCCAATAACTAAATGCAACACCGACAAACAGCATTGTTAATGTAGTAACTAAAATAACACCTATTACTTTTGTCCTGAGTGAACCCATTTTTTTCCCTGTGTTTTTTATTTTCATATTTCTTCTCCTATGAATATGTGTATTTTAGATGTGAATCACCAGAGTGTTAAACCCCTGATATCTCCGATAAAAGAAATCCTTTGCCTTGTTCTTGACCAACAATATTCCCATATTATCAATTGTTTCTTCGTCTTCCAAATCCTTGAGTCTATCACTTCGTACCGAGAACGGATTGTATCCCAGACAGTTATCTCGTATTGAAAAAACAAAATCATTCGTATCTGCATACAACACAGCAACAATATATTTATCATTTTCTTCCGTAAAAGCATTTGCTATGATTGCACCACAAATCTCCTCCATAACAAGCGTCACATAATAGGTCTGCTTGACATCTGCCCCCAGCTTCTCACAGAACTCTCTCACCTGTTCCAAAGCAGCCGAAACATCCTGTTTCTCGTTCGTAATCACAATTTCCGTTCTTTTTTCCTCATCTTCTGCCGGCAGGTAATATAACTCCTTATGAGATACGTTGTATGCGCCCCAAAATGCCAGTGTCACCACTTCCGTCAATAGAAATGACCACCAAAATGATCCTCCCGGTATCAACGTACAAGCCACAGAACAAATAATAGTTACCGCAAAAGACCGCATAAATATAATCACGGCTCCCCGCTTTGCATTTTCGGTTGCCTGGTAAAAACTACTCATAATCAGATTAGCATAGGAAAACAAAATACTCAAACAAAAAATGCGTATCTGCGTATCTCCCACATGTGACGTGAGTCCAAAAAACACCGCTATTAAGTCAGCAAAAATGTAAAGAAGCATAATAATCGGAATTCCAATCAAAGATGCTGTTGCTTGTGCCAATCTATAGGTTTCTTTCACCGCTTTATAATTACGTTCTCCATAAAAAGTACTGACCACAGGATATATCGTTGCCACTGCCGCCTCTGCAACCGCAAGTGCAACATATGAAACATTTGTAATTACATTATAGATTGCCACATCCGTCTGACCTCCGGTTCTAATCAGCAATTGATTAATAACCATAATGGTCAAAAACTGGAACAAATATTGTGATGAAGATGCAAACCCCGTTCGGTATGCTTTCAAAACATCTTTCATGTGTGGTTTGTATTTGGAAAAGCGCAAAATAGATGCCCTATGTATCATCTTCAAAATGTAAATAAACGTAACCAGTCCGGTACCGATTACTGTTGCATAGACAACGCCTTTGACACCCATATTCCATGCAAAAACAAAGATACAACTCAATACAATGTCCACAACGTTGCCAATAATCATACCGGCAGTTGCAAGCATTTGAGAATCATCTGCCCTTACCAAAAAGTAGAACAGCATCCTAATCATGAATAGCGGCGCCGCCAAAAACAATACCTGCAAATACTGCCTTGTCATTTCCCTTACTTCAGCACTGGCCTGTCCTGCACCAATCATGTCCAACACCTGGGGCATCAATAACGAACCAAGTGCCGCTATTGCCACACCTGCTATCGCACAAAACAACATACATCCGTTAAATAACGAAAGAGCTCTCTTTACCTCCCCATTGCTTAAATACCTTGCATAATAAATCGAAGCACCGGTTCCGATGCCCACTGACAAGATATTAAAAATCATATAGATAGGCCAAGTAAATGCAATTGCCGCCAGCCCTGCTTCTCCCATTCTGTTTCCAATTACAACAGCATCGGCAATACCACCAAGCGCAAGTCCGCCAGTTGCTGCCAATGAAGGAAAAAAGGAATGAAAGAACATAGACTGAACCATACTTTTTCTTACATTCATACAGGAGTTCCTTTCCATACACGATTTAAACAAACCGGGTGAGCATCTGTTTTTGCCTCTCGCAACCCTTTCATTCCCATATCGTCTTCGCGATTGATATATTGATACTGCTCCGGAAGCCTTACATAAAATTCATGCTTACAGCACAAATCCATTCCGCTGTCCTTCACCATACACTTTGCAAAATGAATATCATATGTATCTTCGCTGATACCGGTTCCAACAATATATGCCGTCGGAACGTTACCTGCAAACATCAACATTCCCGATAAGTTCAATTGACTAAAATAGTCAATTGCAATCAACGCCGGAAATGTATCCCCATATAACTGCCCGCGCTGCTCACTATGCTGATTGTTCCATTCGTGCGTCATATCCAAAAGAATTTCCTTATGTTCTGCCGTAATCTCCTCAAATCGAAGTTGCTCTGTTGTTTTGACTTTTCTGATTTTCTTTCGGGTAGATGCAAACTGATGTCCCTCAAGTGCTGCCTGTTGTGATTTCAAATAGATATATTCCGATTCATCGCGGTCTTCTGTAATAGAAAAAACACCCGGATAACTATTTCTAAGAAATGCCACATCCCTCTCACACAATTGTAGTAATTGATTTTTGTTTGGAATAATGACTTCCTCCAAAAATTTTCTCGTCTTCTCAACATTTCCGCAAGGAAAGAAAAAACCGTCCTCTCGCTTTACAATAAAGAAATCTGCTTCCGTATAGATTGTAAGCCCTAAATTACTTTTCCATAAAAAAAGAGAAGAAAATGCATGTGAGGATAAGATATGATGTTGCTCCTTGCGCACTCTGTCCACTATTTCCTGATCAGCCATTGAGATACTGTGAAATATGTACATACTTTGCAATCCCCGCTTTCTTCTGTGTGTTTTGATTTTATCACAAATTCCCACACAATTCCATATAAAAAACCTTCTATCGCGTTCAATTCGACAGAAGGTTCTTTCGTTCTTACATTAATCTCTGTTTAAATGCCAAATATCTTTATTATATTCTTCAATTGTGCGGTCAGATGAGAAGAACCCGGCCTTTGCAATATTGGTTAACATCATCTTCTTCCACTTGTCGGTATTCTCATAATCTAATAACATCTGATCCTTCACCTTAATATATTCTTCTAGATCAATCAAGGTCATGAACCAGTCTTTATTGAGTATCTCGTTGTAGAGACGCAACAAGTTTTCCTTTTTACCTCTTCTTCTTGCCTTGAAACTCTTAATAAAAT
The DNA here is from genome assembly GCA_035271065.1 of Lachnospiraceae bacterium. Lineage (GTDB taxonomy): Bacteria > Bacillota > Clostridia > Lachnospirales > Lachnospiraceae > JAAYYM01. The sequence continues at coordinate 16,370 of DATESB010000172.1, forward strand.
CTACCGCCTCTTTGATTGTTTTACTGTTTCTGTAGTAATCACGTGATACATAGTCTGCATTTGCGTAATGCTTGATGATTTCCTCGGAATCCTTGCCAAATGTGTAGATATTATCCGGCCCCACAAGTTCACCGATTTCCACGTTAGCACCATCTTTTGTGCCAAGTGTCACTGCACCGTTTAACATAAACTTCATATTGCCGGTTCCTGAAGCTTCCTTAGAGGCAAGGGATATCTGCTCGGAAATATCGCATGCGGGAATCAGTCTCTCTGCATAGCTGACATTATAATTCTCTACCATTACAACCTTCATATACTTGTTCACTCTGCGGTCATTGTTGACAATCTGCTGCAATACCAGCAATAGATGTATGATGTCTTGTGCTATCGTATATGCTGGTGCTGCCTTTGCACCAAAGATAAACGTAATCGGTCTTGCAGGTTTCTTTCCACGTCTGATTTCCAGATATTTATGAATGATGTAAAGTGCATTCATTTGCTGACGCTTATACTCATGCATACGCTTGATTTGAATATCGTAAATGGAGTTCGGATCAATCTCTACTCCTTCTTTCTCCTTGATATAAGCCGCAAGTGCTTCCTTTTTCCGTTGTTTGATGTTATAGATTTTATCCAATAACACTGCGTCATTCTTATGCTCCAGCAGTTTTTCAAGTTCCATTGCATCTTTCTTATATCCGTCACCGATTGTCTCGCTGATGCACTGTGCCAAATCCTGATTACAGGATAGCAGCCACCGTCTGAACGTAATACCGTTTGTCTTATTATTGAATTTCTCCGGATAAATATCATAAAAATGTTTCAGCTCAGACTCTTTTAATATTTCGGTATGAAGTGCTGCCACACCATTAATCGAAAATCCGTAGTGAATATCAATATGTGCCATATGAACTCTGCCGTCGGCATCAATTATCTGCACACGCGGGTCATCATACTGATCGGCAACACGCTTCTCCAATTCCTTGATAATCGGAACCAGTTGCGGAACTACCTTTTCAAGGTATGCAAGCGGCCATTTTTCAAGTGCTTCCGCCAGAATTGTGTGGTTCGTATAAGCACAGGTCTTACTAACAATCTCAATGGCTTCGTCCATAGAAATCGCCTTATCCTCAGTCAGAATACGAATCAGTTCCGGAATGACCATTGTCGGATGCGTATCATTAATTTGAATCACTGCATGTTCATACAGTTTCTTCAAGTCATATTTTCTCTCTTTCATCTCTTTCAAAATGAGTTGTGCCGCATTGCTGACCATAAAATACTGCTGGTAAATACGAAGCAGATTACCTGCCTCATCGGAATCATCCGGATATAAGAACAATGTCAGGTTCTTCTCTATCTGTTCTTTATCAAAGTTAATTCCTTCTTTTACAATGCTCTCATCAATGGATTCAATATCAAATAAATGTAGCTTATTGACACCATTTTCATAACCGACTACATCAATATCATATAAAACTGATTTCACTTTTTTGTCACCAAATGATATATCAAATGATGTGTCCGTCTTGGTCAACCAAGACTGTTCTTCAATCCAATCATTCTTTTCAGCCATCTGCAAACGGTCTCTGAATACCTGCTTAAACAATCCAAAGTGATAGTTCAGCCCGATACCGTCTCCCGGCAATCCAAGTGTTGCAATAGAATCCAAGAAACAAGCAGCCAGTCTTCCGAGTCCGCCATTACCAAGTGACGGTTCAGGCTCTGCGTCCTCTATCTCGCTTAATGTCTTGCCGTTTGCCAAAAGCACCTCATTCAGTTTGTCATACAAACCAAGGTTAATCAGATTGTTGGATAATAACTTTCCAATCAAAAATTCTGCTGATATATAGTATACTTTCTTATCACCGTTGATTTCCGGTGTGATATCCATCATTTCCTTGGTTAACTGCAGCACACAATAATATAGTTCTGCATTGGTGCAGGCTGCAATGTCCTTCTGATAAAGTTTCTGTGTCTTCTCTGTCAGGTTCTTCTCTAATTCATCACGCAGTACGGTACGTTGTACGGCGCTTAAGGTCTCATGTAGTGTCATCTTTTCTCCTCCTTGTGCTCCTTTGGGCGTCCTTGTTGGCTTCCTTTTGGCTTCCTTCTTGCTTCTTTTTGGCTGCATTTCTTTTTGCTGCCTCATTGGCTGTATTTCTTTTTGCTTAATTTCAATCTAACATAGGAAAACGTTTTCCGCAACCCCCTTTTTCAAAATCCCAATTCTTGTGGGAGTTGCACAATTTTTCTGCTATTACTGTATGTAAGCACGCGATTCTTTATTCAAATCTGCCAAAATATAACTGACGTGAGTTGAAAAGCATTATCATGATTATCGAATGATGTCTTTATACTCCATTCTTACTATTTTATGGTCTAGCATTACTTTTTGTCCCTGTTCTCCTTTGAAGAGGCGGGCAAGCTCTGTTACAGCTTCAGCGGCTACATGGTGGAAGTTTTGATAGATTGTGTTCATTTGCTTGCCAACATATCCCATAAGGGTAATGCCGTCAAACCCGCAGACCGGACGGAAGATGTCCATTTCTGTCAGCGCATTCATTGCTCCGATTGCCATGAGGTCGGAAGCGCAAACTACTACATCTTTATTTTTTGCATATCGAAATGCAATTTGACGAGCTTTCAATTCGCTGAAATTGCCATCGCGTATCATCATAGTCAAATTGAGGTCTTTCACCAACCGGTACATACCGCTTAATCGTTCGTCTGTTACATACCCGTTGCGCTTTCCTGCTATATATAGCACCCTCTTGCAAGTATTATCTTCTATTGTTTTCTTCGCCACATCATACTGTGCCTGCTCATGATCAATGCCAACTGAAGAGGTGCACTGATTTGTGATAGGCGCATCTACAAGTACACATTTGAAAACCTGCGACTCTACTAACTGCTGCAGATTGGTATCATCCTTATTCATTGCGCAAATCAACAGACCTGAGATACCCTGTGACTGAAAATATCGTATCATCTCTTCAGCTGACATATGTTGTATCATCGAAAAGAAAATCGTAATAACTTCTATATTCAGTTCCATAGCACGGCTAATTGCGCCTGCCAGGTACTGCATTGTAATTTCATCAATTGCCTGCGTCTGATTGTTAAGCGAAATAATCAGTGCAGCGCGACCTGCCTGCTTGGAGGAAAGTGCGGCAGCAATTGTATTCGGCACATAATTCAGGGCATGAATTGACTCTCTTACCTTTTTCTTTGTTGCCTCACTGATATAAGGATAATTGTTCAACACCTTAGATACGGTTGAGATTGCCACGCCTGCATGTTCCGCTACGTCCTTGATTGATACCATTTGCTTCGCCTCACTTTACATTATAAATATTTAATACCATTTTAGGGCAGTACAGTATGATAAGTCAATGTAAAAAGGACAGCCCACAGGCTGTCCTTCTATTACCAAATTTAATCTTAACTTAAAATGTCTCTTATTTACGAACCAAATGTCTCGGAAGTCCGTCAACCATCATAGGTTGTAATTCGCCAAGGATCATTGGTCTTGCATAATCAAGGTAACCCTGACCGATCTGTGTTCCGTCTTCTGTAATCCACTCTGCCGGAACAGGTCTTTCAACGTTAGCAATCTGGTGGATGTCGTAGATGCCGTAAGAAATCTGGTATGCATCGCCAGGTGCTCTGTCGATTGTAATCATCATGCCGGTCTTACCTGCTTCTGCTGCCATAACTGCTCTGTAACCACACTCAAATGCTTCGTTGATATCTGTTAATGATGCAATATGTGTAGCTGCTCTCTGTAATGTAGAGAATTCAATTGCACGAGTCTTAAGTCCTGTCTCAGCTGCAATCTTGTTAGCAAGCACAACTGCACAGCCTGATAACTGCTTGTGGCCGAATGCATCTACAAAATCAGCACCGCCACCAAGTTCACATACGAAACGTCCGTCAGCAAGTTTAACACCTTCTGATACGGCAAGAACTACGGAATGTTTGGTTGCTGCAAGATATTTAACTCTTTCAAGGAATTTCTCCATATCGAAATCTACTTCAGGAAGACAAATCATGTCTGCACCGTTGCAATCCTCGCCCTTAGCAAGAGCAGCTGCTGCTGTTAACCAGCCTGCATGACGTCCCATAATTTCAACAACAGTAACGGTCGGTTTCTCAACACCGAAACTCTCGTTGTCACGGATGATTTCCTTAAGTGATGTTGCAATATACTTAGCTGCACTTGCATAGCCCGGGCAATGGTCAGTAATCGGAAGATCGTTGTCGATTGTCTTAGGAACACCAACGAATCTCTGTGATTTGCCCTTTGCTGCTGCATAGTCAGATAACATCTTGATAGTATCCATGGAATCATTTCCACCGATGTAGAATAAGCACTCGATATCGTATTTGTCCATGATTTCAAACATCTTATCATAAACTGCTTCATTTCCTTCAATCTTAGGAAGTTTGTATCTGCAAGAGCCTAAGAATGCTGAAGGAGTTCTCTTTAAGAGTTCAACGTCACCTTTATCCTTTACATATTCGGATATGTCACAGAAGCTTTCATTTAAGAAGCCCTGAATACCATGAACCATACCATAAATTTTGTTAACGCCAAGTTCTTTTGCTGCTGAAAATACACCTGCTAAACTTGAGTTGATAACTGCTGTTGGTCCGCCTGACTGACCTACGATAATATTACCTTTCATATTTGCATCTCCTTTTTCTAATTAAAATATATTTTTCCGATGCATGTAAATAAGCATCAAAATTGCGTTCAAATCGGATTATAACAGATAAACGCACGCAAGACAAGTGCTCACCCATTATTTATTCCGAACCTATTTATTCTTAACCGGTCCGTTAGGAAATCTGCTGAAGTAAGACTTTGTCTCAGCAACAACAACGCCATTCAATACAAGTAACGCAATTAAGTTCGGGATTGCCATTAATCCATTGAATATATCGGCAATGGTCCATACTGCTGATACAGTCATAAACGGTCCGATAAAGACTGCCAATATGTATAACCAGCGATAGCCCTTGACAGCTTTCGTATTTCCGTTTGTCAGATATTCCAGACATTTTTCACTGTAATAATCCCAACCAAGAATCGTAGTAAATGCAAAGAATACCAAGCATATCATCAGAATAAAGGAAGCAACGGAAGATGAAAAAGGAAGTCCAAGTTCAAATGCCTTTGTGGTAACAGCAACGCCTTCCAAACCAATGTTCCAAGAGCCTGTAATAACAATCGCCAAACCTGTCATCGAGCAAATGATAACGGTATCGATGATTGTTCCCATCATGGAAATGAGGCCCTGACGAACTGCTTCGTCTGACTTAGCTGCTGCCGCCGCAATCGGCGCACTACCAAGCCCGGCTTCATTTGAAAAGATACCACGTGCAACACCCTTTTGCATTGCAATCAGAACTGCACCAAGCGCGCCACCTGCTGCCGCACGAAGACCAAATGCACTCTCAACGATTTCAGCAAGTGCTGCAGGGATTTTTGTATAA
>DATESB010000173.1:0-2236 GCA_035271065.1 Lachnospiraceae bacterium
GTTATTTGCTATAATGATGAAATCGCGTATTGGCTCATCAAGGAATTGCAATATGCCAACCTGCGTGTGCCGGAAGATATTGCCGTTGCCTGCTTTGACAACAGTTATCTGAGCGAACTCAGCGCCGTCCGTATTACTTCCCTGTCACATCAACCACATGAAATGGGACATGCAGCCGCCAATACACTTCTTAAAATGATGCAGGGCCTTCCGGTGAAATCTCTGAAAACCTCTTGGCATCTGGTATCAAAAGAGAGTGATGCGCCCCTATAGCGCCTTTCTTGCTCCTCTATACGTTCTTCCCACCTGTCCGATACTCGCGTGGTGTACAACCCTGTGTCTTCTTAAAGACAAAACTGAAATAGTGTGGGTCTTTATAGCCGACTTCATTGGCAATCTCGCCTGTATGTTTCTCCGTCTGGCGTAATAATTTCTTTGCCTTTTCCATACGTTTCTGTGTCACGTATTCTATAAATGTCACCTGCATCTCCTGACTGAAAATGCTGCTGAAATAATTCGGACTCATATTGGTGATTTTGGCTACATCGTTCAGAGACAATGTTTCGTTTGCATAATTTGTATCTATATATTCTAACGCATCCTTAATCATTTTCTTACTCTGATTCTTATATTCTCTGTCTCTGATTTCAATGGCACGTTCCAATAAATTCTGCATATATGACTGCATATCTTTCATGCCGGATGCAAGTTCCGTTAATTGATCTGTGTTGACAGACATCATAAACTCTTCTTGGCTACAACCAAGTGTTTCCGCATATGCAATTGCCGCAAATCGAATGCTTAACATCAAATAACTGCGAAAGAATTTTGACTCCAATGCCTCTGCCAGATTTTGCAGGTAGCTTTTGACGAAGTCTTCTATCTCTTCTCTTTGACCCTTTGTAAGAAAATCATTCAAGATTTCAGGGTTGACCTTTGCAATATCCAGCTCACTTAACTTACCGTCATCATTACTTGGCAGAAAATCCGCAACGGTATGTTCTGTCAGAATATGCTGATGCGGTGCAAAATACCGAAAAGATAAGATGTGATTTACTTTGCGGTAGCATTCCGGCAAAAGGCTGAGACGCTCCACCGGTTGTCCTGCAACCGCATACCACTCTGTCTCTTCATTTGCAGAAGTACAAATCCGCTTAATATTCTCCATACAACGATCCGTCAGTTCCTGTATCATATCCTCTTCGCCCATAATCAAAATGCCATACGTATTGGCATCCCAGCGAATGAGCAGATATTCCGGATAACGTAATAAATAATATTGCAGTTCCTCTTGCTTCATCTCTTGCAGATTGACCAAAACAATATTATAGCAGGGTGCAACGATTTCAAGGGAAAGCTTTTGCGCTTCCTCATAGATTTCCTGTACCGAAAGTTGTCCTTCAAATACCTTTACAAAGAAATTACGTCTGGAAAATTGCTCAAATTCGCGCATTTCTCCCTGAAACTTCTCAAGATAATTCTTCTGTTCCTGCTCGCCCTCTATTTTTTTCTTTACCTCTGCCAATACTTTCTGTAATGTAGCCTTTGTAATCGGCTTCAACAGATATTGTTCAACACCCACCTGAATTGCCTGTCTGGCATATTCAAATTCATCATATCCGCTGATGATAATTACTTTCATATTCGGAAATTCCTGACCAACGATACGACTCAACGCCAATCCGTCCATAAAAGGCATTTTTATATCTGTAATCAGCACATCAGGCTGTATCTTACGAATTAAGGGCAGCGCCATTTCACCATCATTTGCTTCGCCTGCAAACTGATAGCCATACTGCTGCCACGGAATATTATCCCGCAAGCCTTCTCTGACAATGCTTTCATCCTCGACCAAAAATACTTTTAACATCTTCGTTTCTCCTGTTACGTTGCAATTGTTCTCTTAATATTGCCTGTCATCCAGATATTCTTCCACATTCTCCTGTGTAAATACCATTTCATCCACATAATAGGCCTTTTCAACTTCTTCCCCATTTTCCAACTGTTGAATCACTCTTGAGATATATTCACCCTGAAGCGGATTGCACTCTACATCTACACTGATTGTGCCTTCTTTGACCATGTTAAGTGCCTCATGAACCGCATCAAATGAAATCATAATTGTACCACCGTCTACATTTACCTTGCGTCCACTTTCTTCCAGCGCCTCAATGGCACCAAACGTCATATCGTCATTTTGAGATACAACAACATCAATGTCATCATACTTCCTGAT
>DATESB010000174.1:0-9330 GCA_035271065.1 Lachnospiraceae bacterium
CACAACAAAAGTTCTGCGACTCAATTCTACATACTATGACGGATATGCTGCCAATCATCACCTGAAGGATTTAGTAGAGACTGAAAGGGTAATACAAGAGAAGTACCCCGAATATTATGACACATATGTCAGAATAGTACACTCCAATAAAACTTTATTTGGAAATATCATGGTAACGACCAAGCCTCTGTTTGATGAATATGCGGCTTGGCTTTTTGATATCTTCTTTGAAGTGCAGAAGCGCATTGATATTGATTCCTATGATGACTATCACAAAAGAGTTTTTGGTTTTATTTCCGAGATACTTCTATATGTTTGGATTACGGTCAAGGGATTGAAAGCATATGAATGTAAGGTTGGTATGCTGGGCGAAAAGAAAGAAACAATCGAAATGAAAAAGCGACTTGCTGTCTATTTTCAGAATAAGGATATTGACGGGGCAAAGGACTATTTCACTGCTACTCTACAAAAGCGTCCGGATGTATTAATGGAAGCATCGGACATTTACGGAGAATTGAAGACTTCTATGCAAATTATCAGTACGTGTGACATGGAACGCAAGAAAAACGGAACATGTGTAATGGATGAGATGACAGATTTTAAGGAGCTGATGAAGTATTTCGGAAGATTGAACAGTGCGGTGGAACGGTATCGAGATAATGAGCAGACAGAGGATGACAGAGAATTTTTGCAAAGGGTGTCATCGGTTGCCATTGAAATCTCTGCGTTAATTTCATGCCCCGATGAAGACACAGCCACGAAAATCTGCCGCCAAATCCAGAATTAACATAGGAATTGTCTACAATTTATGATAAAATCAGGGGAGAGTTCTCGTTGCAAAGCAATGAGATACCCCTGATCATAAAATCAGGGGAGAGTTTTACAGGAGGCGATAGTTATGGGTGAATTCACACATTTTGATCAAGCGGGAAATGCAATCATGGTAGATGTGTCAGAAAAGACAGCTACGAACCGAACAGCAATTGCCGAAGGCTCCATACAAGTAAGCAGGGAAGTATTAGAAGCTGTCAAGATGCAGACGGTCAAAAAGGGTGATGTACTTTCCGTAGCGCGTGTAGCAGGAATTATGGCTGTGAAGCAAACGGACAAGCTGATACCGTTATGCCATTCATTGCCGATTGATACCTGTAGCATTGAATTCTTCATAAATGACGACATAGACGAGAGGATGCCGGAAATAAAAGCACAGTGTACGGTTAAGACGTTTGGTAAGACAGGTGTGGAAATGGAAGCAATGACAGGTGTGTCAGTTTCCTTGCTGACCATTTATGATATGTGTAAAGCGATAGACAAGAGAATGACGATTGGCCAGATACATTTGGTCAAGAAGACCGGCGGAAAGAGCGGCGACTTTTATGCTTGATGCAAGAGGCAGAAATATAGATTATGTGAGAATTTCGGTAACAGACCGATGTAATTTGCGCTGTGTATATTGTATGCCGGAAGAGGGTATTTGCATGGCGAGGCATGAAGATATCCTGACTTATGATGAAATCAGGCGTTTGTGCAGGATTTTTGTTTCATTAGGGATTAAGCATGTGAAGTTAACCGGCGGTGAACCACTGGTTAGGCGAAATGTGACTGAGTTAGTGAGAAACTTAAAAGAGTTGTCCGGTATTGAAACGGTAACACTGACTACAAATGGTTTACTTTTGGAAGCAATGGCAGAAGAATTGGTGCAGAGTGGGATTGACGGCGTCAATGTCAGTTTGGGTACCTTAAATGAAGAAGCATATACACGTATGACAAGAGTCAATGCTTTGTCAGCTGTACAAGGGGGAATTGACAAGATATTATCTTACGGGATTCCTGTAAAGATCAATTGTGTCACAATTAAGCCTCAAAATTCGGATGGTGAAGAGCGCAAGGCAGCGTTATTGCAGATTGCTAAATTGGCTAAAAATCGGAAGTTGGATATCCGTTTTATAGAACTGATGCCTATTGGATTAGGAAAAGATTATGATTTTATCAGAGAAGAAGAAATAAAGGGATTGCTTACAGAGCAATTTGGTATGTTACAGCCGTGTGGGGAACGATTGGGAAGTGGACCAAGTCATTACTATTCATTGGAAGGGTTTTGCGGACGAATCGGATTTATCAGTGCAATGAGTCACCGGTTTTGTGAGACTTGTAACCGAATTCGCTTAACGGCGAAAGGCTATTTAAAGACGTGCTTGCAATATCATATAGGAGTTGATGTGAGAGCGTTACTTCGTGACCAAACGATAGAGGATGATGAGGTTGCGAAAGTAATTAGGCAGGCAATCAATGAGAAGCCGGAAGGCCACCATTTTTCAGAAAGTGGTATTCGTAACGAGGAGCGTGACTGTATGTCACAAATCGGTGGATGAGAATATTGTTAACAGGAAGACGACGGTGAAAAAATGACAACGGGAAAAAGTGTATCGAGAAAGACAGCGGCAATTATCACAGCAAGTGACCGAGGATACAATGGTACACGCGAGGATATTAGCGGACAAACTGTCAGAGATATTCTTGAACAGAATGATTATGAGGTTATTGCACAGGTGATATTGCCTGATGAGAGAGATCAATTGAGTGACCAAATGAAACAATTTGCGGATCAGAATCAGGTAAATCTGATTGTTACAACAGGCGGTACCGGATTTGCAAAGCGTGACTGCACGCCGGAGGCAACACTTGCGGTGATTGAAAGAGCTGTTCCGGGAATACCGGAAGCAATGAGAGCATACAGTATGCAGATTACAAAGCGAGCAATGCTGTCACGTGGTGTTGCAGGTATTCGAGGTGAAACGTTAATTGTGAATTTGCCGGGCAGCCCAAAGGCAGTGCAAGAATGTTTGGAATATATCATACCGGAACTGGCACACGGAATTGAAATTCTAATAGGTACAACCGGAGAATGCGCGAGGTAAGAGAACGTTATGGCAATCATTAAGGCGGTTTGTATCAGTAGAGAAAAAGGTACGCCAAAACAGAATATTCAAACGTGCGAACTAATTACCGACTATGGGCTGAAAGACGATGCACATGCAGGTAATTGGCATAGGCAGGTGAGTCTGCTTTCCTATGAAAAGATTGAGGAATTCAAACAAAAAGGTGCAATTATTGAAGATGGAGCCTTTGGAGAAAATCTGATTGTGGAAGGATTTGATTTGAAGGAGTTGCCGATAGGAACACAATTTGTATGTAATGATGTCATATTGGAACTAACTCAAATCGGGAAAGAATGCCATAACGGATGTGTTATTCGACAGACAATGGGTGATTGCATTATGCCGCGTGAAGGCGTATTTGCCAGAGTTATCCAAGGCGGAACTGTTTCAGTTGGAGACAGCATTCAAATAATGAATCAGGAAAAAAGTGCTGATATCCTTACAAAAGATGTGAAATAGACAGCGATGATTGAAAGATGATATAAAAAACGCTATAATGAGTGAGTTACAAATATCCAACAACCTAACAACAAGAGGACTCAAATGAGAGAAAAGTTTAGATTCAGTCAGGAACAAATCATAGCCGGTGTCATTTTTCTAATCACGATACTGATTGCATGTAGTCCGTTATTTACGGAGAACTGCATTAACGGTCACGATATCGAGTATCATTTATTGCGCATTGAAAGTCTCAAAGAAGGCATTTTAATGGGCAAGCCATTCCTAAAAGTGAATGTTTTGTTTCTGGGAGGAGCAGGTTATGCCAGCTCTATGTTCTATTCGGATTTTCTGTTATACTTTCCGGCATTGCTTAGGGTATGCGGTGTGGGTATCAATGCAAGTTATCACTTGTTTGTTGCGTTATGTTTTATCCTATGTTATGCAGCAGCATTTTATTGCACCAAACAAATTACAAAGAGTAGTTATGCGGGAACAATCGCTGCAGTTGTCATGACACTTTGCCAATACCACATTGATGATGTGTATACAAGGAGTGCGGTAGGGGAATACACAGCATTTATCTTTATTCCGTTTGTTATTTATGGACTTTATGATATCTTATTTGAGAATATGAAGAAACCGTGGGTATTTGCCCTTGGATTTGCAGGTGTTTTGTTATGCCACACGACTTCTTTGGTGATGTGTGTCATTCTGTGTTTTGTAGCATTTCTGATTAGATTTAAGACATTTCTTAGAAATCCAAAATTACTGTTACGCGTGGCACTAACGACACTTTTTACCATGCTTATTACCATATCTTATTGGCTGCCTATGTTGGAGCAGTTAGTGACAACTACTTTCTTTGTAGATACAGCATGGATTATGCCTGTAGATGCGATGCAGGAGGTACAAACGGTACTCTCTCCGGTATTTCCGGCAATCGGTATTGCCCTTCTTCTGGTTAATCTGCCGCGTGTCTTCATCAAAAAGACAGAGGAAAATAAAGAGTTACGTCTGTTTGCTGATTTACTGATGCTTGCCGGTGCTTGCTTTGCGATTTTGGCAACCAGAATCATTCCGTGGGAGCGTATCGGAGCATATATTAGTTTTGTCCAATTTCCATGGAGATTTTACATCTTGGCTTCAGTTTGTCTGGCAACGAGCGGAGCGATTGTGTTGCATCTTTATTTTGCAGAAGGCAAGGTGAGGGAATATGTTCTCTTAGCAGTATTGGGATTGATGTGTGTCAGTGCTGTTAACAATCTGGCGAGAACAGAGGAGGGATATTACTCCTATTCGGATGATTATTTTGAACATGTGCCGTTTACGGCAAATATTATAGCCGGTGAGTGGCTGCCTGAGACGGTGACGGATACCAAGGCTTTTATGGAGCAGGTAAATAGTGCCAAGGATGACAAGGGAGAAGAGGTTTCCTTTACGCGTGTGAAGAATACGATTGAGATAGAGTCAATCCCTGACAGCGAATATATAGATGTGCCGCTTCTGTATTACAAAGGCTATGGCGCATCCTTAATGAATGGCGACGGCAGCAGGACAAACCTTACGGTAACCGATGAGGGCGAAAATGGCTTCTGTCGTGTATATCTAAGTGATGCTCAACAAGGAAAACTAGTGGTAAGTTATGTGGGAACAACAATACAAAAAATATCCTATGTTGTAACAATTTTGACAGCATGTGGATTGATTGCGTTTTATTTATATCAGAGAAGAAAGCACAGGAGGAATGGGCTTGAAGTTAACTAAATCAACAGTGCTGATTTTGGGAATATTATCCGTTACCTCGGTTGGGTTCATGGGGTGCAACGGCCAGGGTATATCGTTGTCAACATCGGATACAGCATCAGATAATACCACAGATGCATCGGAAACAGTGTCTGCCAATGCGGAAGCATCAGAAAACACAGGAAATCTTCTGGTCAATGAAATCGGATATGAGAGTTCAGCAAGAAAGCTCGTTATTATACGTAATAATCAGACAGACCATATATTTGAAGTAGTAGATGCCGATAGTGGACTGGTTAAACTGACAGGAACGATATTAGAAAATGAATACAACGAAAAATCAGAGGAGTATACAGCCTACGGTGATTTTTCTAAAGTGAAGGATGCAGGCTCCTACTATATCAAAGTCGGTAATACAATATCGGATACTTTTTTGATTTCCGAGACAATCTATCAGGATATGGACAATAAGCAAAAAGATTTTCTGCAAAACAGTACGACAGGGATTGGACAGGATGACCGGGCATTTATGATTGCGGATGATGTATTGGCATATACATATTATCCGGAATTGTTTGATGAAACAGCAAATGGAGAGCAGGGCGAGTCTGAACAGGTGCCTGTGATATTGCAGAAAGCCAAGAAAGAAACAGAGCATATTCTGGAAGAAAAAGAACTGTCGCTTGTTTCAGTAGCGGCATTGACTATGTTTGCGGGAGAATATGCCTCATTTGATGCAAGTTACAGTAAAGAGTGCTTAGACGCTGCAATCGCCGGTTTTAGCGAACGGGATGAAACAGAGCAGGAAGATGCTCTGTATTGGGCAGCAGCAGAGTTGTATAAAGAAACCGGTAGTAAGGAATATCAGACGGTGTTGAATACTATTTTTGAGGGAGAGGTACCAATTGGTTTTGGCAGAGGTGCCGTTGGTTATTATGGTACTTTGGCATATTTGACAACGACTTATAAAACGGATGTAGATACTTGCACGAAACTGATGGATCAGCTATTTGATGATGCAATTGCAATTATTGAAGATTCCAGTAAGGACGGTTATAAAGTGGCAACAGAGGACAGTTATCCCAAAGAGGATAGTACAAAGATGCTGCAAAATGCAAGATTGCTGACACTGATGAACATTATCAGTAAAAGTACGGATTATGTGCTTGGCGTAGAAAACCATTTGGATTATTTATGTGGAAGAAATCCATATCAAATCAATTATTTCAGTGAAGAGCATAAAATGTATCGAGAGGAATCCTTTTTGTTTGTTTTAAGCGGATTGATGTATTCCTACGAAAACGGAGGCGAAATAGAGCAATGAAAATCTTAGTATTAGCAGGTGGAACAAGTACAGAGAGAGATGTATCATTCAGTTCAGGAGTTGGGGTATATCGTGCGTTGAAACGAAACGGACATGATGTTATCCTGTTGGATGTTTTTCTGGGGTATGAGGCTGATAATATTGACGGCATTTTTGAAAGGGAGTATGACTGGGCAGACGGACTTGGTGAAGTGACAGACAGTAATCCTGATATTGAACAGGTAAGAGCGCTTCGTAAAGACAAATCTGATTGCCTGTTTGGACCAAATGTATTGCAAATCTGCCGACAGGCTGATATCGTTTTTCTGGCTTTGCATGGAGAAAATGGTGAGGACGGCAAGATACAGGCAGCGTTTGACCTACTTGCAATTAAATATACAGGAACCGGATATAAGAGTAGTGCACTTGCAATTGACAAGGCGCTCACGAAGCAACTATTTGTACAGCACAATATCCCGACACCAAAGAACCTGTTAGTTGGAGATAACGAGGACGGTTCACACATGCAATATCCTTGTGTGGTAAAGGTGTGCTGTGGTGGCTCAAGTGTTGGTGTATATATTGCAAATAATGATGCAGAATATAGAGAGGCTGTGCTAAAAGCCCAAAAGTACGAGGGTAAATTCCTGGTTGAGGAGTATATCAAAGGTCGTGAATTTTCAATTGGTGTGATTGACGGCAAGGCATTGCCGATTATTGAAATGGCGCCGATTGAGGGATTTTATGATTACAAGAATAAGTATCAGGCAGGCTCTACCATCGAGACTTGCCCGGCAAATTTGGATGCAACGCTGACACAGGTGATGCAGCAAGTGGCAGAGCGTGTTGTTGAGGTGCTTGGAATTGAAACCTATGCGCGTATGGATTTCATGATGAATGAAGATAATGCGTTTTATTGTCTGGAAGCAAATACACTTCCGGGAATGACACCAACTTCTTTGATGCCACAGGAGGCAGCAGCAATCGGTAAGTCTTATGATGAGTTGTGTGAATGGATTATCGAGGTATCATTGGCAAAATATAATCAGAAATAGAAATGGGGAACCGGATCGTATGAAGGATATGACACTGTTAAAGATTGCAGAAGCATGTGGCGGCACATATGTCGGTACAAAGGATATGGAACATACAGAAGTGACATCAGTGGTACTGGACAGCCGTAAGGCAGAGCCGGGTGCTTTGTTTATTGCAACGCGTGGTGAGCGTGTTGACGGACATGACTACATTGATGATGTTTTTTTTAAAGGTGCCGTTTGTGTTATTTCCGAAAAGGAACTTCCGGGTTGCAATGGAGTATATATTAAAGTCGAGGATAGTTTTCAGGCACTAAAGGATATTGCAAAATACTATCGAAGCCGATTGGATATTAAGGTAGTAGGCATAACCGGCAGTGTGGGAAAGACCAGCACCAAAGAAATGATTGCATCGGTACTGGCACAGAAATACAGTGTTCTTAAAACAGCAGGGAATTTCAATAATGAGGTTGGTTTACCGTTGACGATTTTAAGTATCCGTGATGAGCATGAGGTTGCGGTTGTTGAAATGGGCATCAGTAATTTTGGAGAAATGCATAGATTGAGCGAGATTGCAAAACCTGACATATGTGTCATGACGAATATCGGCAATTGCCATTTGGAGAATCTGGGGACGAAAGAGGGTATTCTGAGGGCAAAGTCTGAAATATTTGATTTTATAAGTGAGGATGGCGCCATCTGCCTGAATGGGGATGATGCACTTCTTTCAACCATGACTGCTGTGAAGGGAATTAAGCCGTTATTCTTTGGAATTGATCATCATAATTCGATTTATGCAACTGATATTACAAACCATGGATTGAAAGGGACAGCTTGCAAGATCCATGTGATGCAAAGTGATGCAGAGGAGAGTTTTGATGTTTCTATCCCAATTCCGGGCGGACATATGGTCAATAATGCACTGGCGGCAACTGCAGTTGGTGTGACCATAGGATTGTCTTATGAATTAATTCAGAAGGGAATTGGTGCTGTTGAGGCAATCAGTGGCAGAAGTCATTTGATGCAGACTGAACGATACATGATTATTGATGACTGCTATAATGCAAATCCGATGTCAATGAAAGCGGCAATAGAATTATTATCTTATGCATTGACAAGAAAAGTGGCGATACTGGGGGATATGTTTGAATTAGGAACCAATTCTAATCAGATGCACAGTGAAGTCGGAACTTTTGCAGCTGAGTCGGGAGCGGATGTCCTCATCATCGTTGGTGACAACAGCAAGCATATGTATGCAGCGGCTGAGCAATATGTGCGAGAACGTGGTATGAATACAGAAATTCAGTATTATGCAACGCGTGATGAAGCAATCAGTCATTTACACGAATTGGTGCAACAGGGGGACACGATATTAGTCAAAGCATCTCATGGAATGGGATTTCATGAGGTGGTTGAATGGTTGGAGAGGCATTAAAATATAAAAAAGAGTATATGAAAATGAAAAGGCACCTCATTTGGGGTGCCTTTTTGCTGTTACTATTTTGTGGAATTATTTGATTGCTTAAGTAGTTTCCGAAGTTCGTTGATTTCTTTGTCCTTTTCGGAGATTACTGTATCCTTCTCTGCAAGAGCAGCATCTTTTATGGCATCATCAATTTCCTTTTGTTCTTGTTTTCCATTGCGAATACCACTCGCCAGAGTGGAACGTTGGTCAAGTTCGCAGCGTTCACGTGCTTCGCATTGTAAGCGTATTTTCTCATCGGCAGTCAGTTCTCGCATGGTGACAGCAGCTTCATGTACAAAATGGTTTTGTTCAGCTAACATTCGAATTTCCTCCCCGTCGGATAAAACTGCTATGCAGTTTTGCCGACAGTCACAAATTGTCCGAAGGAAATTTGTGACCCTTGCC
>DATESB010000175.1:0-6926 GCA_035271065.1 Lachnospiraceae bacterium
TCCTTATAGAATATATCTCCGGTTATTTCATACGCACGCCAGACAACCTCACCATTCGCTGCCGGGTCGGTAACTGCAATATTTTCATTAATGACCGCCAACCTGCCATCTTCTCTTTGCCTCAAAACCGCATCATGCGCCATTGCCACCGCAGTTGCAATATCACCGGTTTCATAAATTGCTTGCGCACATACACCCTGTTCCCACGGATAACGCTGAACCGCAAGCATCGCATTTTTCACAAGTGCCATGGAATCCTTCATAAGTCCACCTTTACCTTTTCATCTACCCATCTTTTCACATGCAATTTCTTAAATATAATCATACTTGCCCTTACGCTTATTTGCAATCTCTTATTTCGTACCTAAACCTGTCATTTAAGTTTTTAGGTACGCCTATTTTCCTCTCTCTTGCGTACCCACACTTGCTATTTCTGCTCTTGGGTACGTCACCACCTACTAATAGCTTCCCAAGTGCTCTTTAGTGGGTCCTTTCCTCTCTCCTCTACCTACTAATAGCTTCCTAAGTGCTCTCTAGTGGGTTCTACACGTTCTCTACTACCCACCAATAGCTACATTATCGCATAACAGTGGGTAACAAGCTCAAATCTCTACCGTCCTCTTGCACCCGCCAGAGGACACCCGTGGACGCCCGTGGCGCGCGCAAACAAAAAGAACCCTCAAAACTGAGGGTTCCAAAAGTCCTTTGCACTTTATAAACAATTACACTTCTTCCTTCGGCGCTGCTTCGCCTTCATCTTCAAAGAAGTCATCATCAAATTCATCATTCAAATCGTCATCCAAATCATCCTCAAAGTCTTCCAGATAATCCGGTGTGAAATAGCAATAGAGTGCATATGCAATGCCGGCAATTGCTGCTACGCCAAGAACAATCACGAGCACCCATTTCCATGTATTACAGCATTCTTCTTCTTTTTTCTTCTCTTCTTCCTTTTTCTTCAGGAAGTCACCCTCTTTAATTGCATTTAACACTTCATTGGTTTTAACCGCTTTGATTAAGTCATCCACCTTTATATTCATATTCTATCCCGTCCTTTCCATATCATCGGATTGTATGTTTTCTCTATATATTAGAATTAGTATATCACAATTGTATGTCTTTTACTATTATTTTTCCATAAAAATTCTAAAATTTTGTTTTCACAAAAGGCAATATCGAATTGCAATCATAAATATACATTTCACACCTTCTGCAATTTGGCAAATGCCGCAAACATCTTTTTCACACCTGCACTCGTGAAATCAACCGTCACCTCATAGTCTCGCCCGCCGTTCACAATCTGCTTCACGACACCTTCGCCAAACTTAATATGTCTGACCGTATCCCCAACACCATAATCAAGTTCACCGCTTCCGCCGCCAAAATCTTTCGCACCCACAAACGGCTTCGCCCGAAAACTCTTCTTTGCATCTGCAAACGAGAAAGGATTCGGAATATCTTCCTCGCGCTGTTTATGTACCGGTGCCCTGGCATCCATCAATTCCTGCGGTATTTCCCTGACAAATCTCGAAACTGCATTATACTGTGTCTCGCCACGCAGCATGCGCTGGCGCGCATAGGTCAACGTCAAATCATCCTTTGCACGCGTAATTCCCACATAACACAATCGACGCTCCTCTTCCAGTTCCATCGGGTCTTCCGCCGTAATTGACGCATATCCCGGAAACAAGCCATCCTCCATACCTGTCAAATAAACGTGTGAAAACTCAAGCCCCTTTGCACTGTGCAGTGTCATCAACAGCACTTTATTATCCGATTCTGTGACCTTGTCAATATCCGCCACCAGAGCAACCTCTTCCAAGAAGCCGCTCAACGTCGGCTCATCGGTACTTTGCTCATAAATAGCCACCTTACTAATCAACTCATCAATGTTATCGATGCGCCCTTTTGCCTCTTCTTCATCTGCTGCTTCCAGTGACTCAATATATCCGGTTTTCTCAATTACATCGCTCATCAATTCCTGCAAAGAAATATACGGGAGTTTAGAACGAAATACCTGAATCATATTCACAAACGGCTCTAACTTCACCGCACTCTTTCCAATGGAACTAATCTCCTTCGCCTGTGTCAGTGCATCATAAAAACTCAAATCATGCTCTATCGCATACTCCTGAATACGATTGAGCGTTGTTGCCCCAATGCCACGTTTTGGCACATTGATAATTCTCCTTACAGCCAAGTCATCGCGTCCGTTGTCAATCGTCTTCAAATAAGCAAGCAAGTCCTTGATTTCACGTCTGGAATAAAAATTTGTACCGCCAACCACATCATACGGAATGCTTGACATGATGAACTTCTCTTCTAAGATACGTGCCTGCGCATTTGTCCGATACAATACCGCACAATCTCGGTAATTAATCTCCCCGGAATGACATTTACGGAACACATCACCCGCAATAAAATCAGCTTCCTCATAGGCATTGTCAAACTGCTTGAAATGAAGCCTCTCCCCATCTCCGCGATCCGTCCACAGCGCCTTCACCTTACGCCCTTTATTATTACCAATTACAGCATTTGCAGCATCCAACACCATCTGCGTAGAACGATAATTCTGCTCTAACTTCACCACTTTTGCATCCGGATACACCTTTTCAAAATCAAGTATATTCCTTATATTTGCGCCCCTGAACTTATAGATGGACTGGTCATCATCACCAACCACACACAAGTTGCGATACTTCTGTGCCAGCAACCGAATCAACTCAAACTGTACCGTATTCGTATCCTGATACTCGTCCACCATAATATATTGAAACCTATCCTGATAGTATTCCAACACCTCCGGACAATTGCGAAACGTTTCGACTGCCTTTACCAGCAAATCATCAAAATCAAGCGCATTGTTCTTGCGCAATACATTCTGATATTCCTGATAAACCTGTGCAACCTTATTCCTGCCGTAGTCTCCCTCTGCATTCAATTTATATTCTTCCGGCGTAATCAATTCATTCTTAGCATGTGAAATCATCGAAAGAATTCTTCTCTCCGGAAACTGTTTTGTATCGATTTGCAGACGCTTACAGATTTCGCGCATCACCGTCTTCTGGTCATCCGTATCGTATATGGTAAAGTTCGTTTCAAATCCCAACCTGTCAATGTGTCTGCGCAAAATCCTCACACATGTACTATGAAATGTAGCAACCCAGATACTGTCCGAGCCATACCCAACGATATCGTCAATTCTCTCCCGCATCTCGCCTGCTGCCTTATTGGTAAATGTAATCGCCATGATATTCCACGGATTAATTCCCATTTCACCAATCATATACGCAGTCCTGTTTGTTAACACACGCGTCTTTCCCGAACCTGCTCCTGCTAATATCAACACCGGTCCTTCTATTTGTAATGCGGCTTCACGCTGCCGCTCATTTAACATTTGTATTGCTTCCATATTACAACACCTCATACTTTTCCCGCCGACTGCCACTACTGTCATCATCTGTCCATCATACTGCTGTTGCCCGCCGTCTTGTCTTCTGTCATTAAAAAGTATACATGATTTCTCCCGTCCTGTCGATTGTCTAATATGATGAAGTTTTGTGATGAAGTTTTTCTTGCCAAGTAGTTATGAAAACTATATAATAAAGCCTAGGGAGGGTTTATCGTGAACAAACTGCTGGAAGAAATGATACAAGAAATCATTCATGAAGTTTCAAATGTCGGACATATCGATTCTGTTGATGTACCGAACATTGATTTATATATGGATCAGGTGACCACCTTTATGGAAGAGCATCTGGCCAACACCAAGCGCTATGAGGGTGATAAAATTCTCACGAAGACCATGATTAATAATTATGCCAAGAATGACCTCATCCCGCCACCACTTAAGAAAAAGTACAGCAAAGAACACATTCTGATTCTATTGCTGATTTACTACTATAAGAATGTCCTCTCCATTAACGACATCGAGAAACTCCTGTTGCCAATTACCGAACGTTTCTATCAGGCAGCGGATACCTCCATGCAGATGTCGGACATCTACGATGAGATATTCAAAAACTGTACCATTCAGACACCCGCATTTGAGGAACATGTGAAGCAACTGCTTCTAAAGTCACAAGAAACATTTCCGGATGCCGACAGTGAAGACAGGGACTACCTGCAACTATTTGCATACATCTGTCTCCTAAGCCAAGATGTCTACATGAAAATGATGGTGATTGAGAAGTTAGTCGACACACTGCCGAACCCCAAGAAAGAAGAAATCCCCATTAAGAAAGAGGTAAAAAAAGAAACCAAAAAGAAGTAAAAGAAGGAGCCCGAACAATCAGGCTCCTTCTATTATATATAGCATCTATATATCATCACTTCTTCATTCTCTCAAACACCATATCATACCCGTCATTGCCGTAATTCAAGGAACGGTTCACACGACTGATAGTTGCTGTAGAGGCTCCGGTCTTATCCGCAATGTCCAAATAAGTCTTCTTTTCCCTCAACATACTTGCCACTTCAAATCTTTGTGAAAGAGAAAGCAACTCATTAATCGTACAAACATCTTCAAAGAAGATATAACACTCTTCTTTATTTTTCAACTGCAAAATTGCCTCAAACAAATGATCTACTGCCTCTGTTCTGATTTTCTGATTCATTCTTCAACCTCCGATTTTGAATCAATTCCAAGCTTAGCAAATAATTTCTTTAAAGATTTATTTTCAAATAATAAAATCATATTACTGGATATTTCAGTTCCTGCAATGATGAACTGCTCGTCCACAAGCAACACCTTGTCCCCAATCTCCGAAAAGTAATTGAGCGGTATCTGCAATAATTCACCCACCGTATTGCATCGTTGCTCAGGTGCTGTAATATTGACTAACATACCGGTCAGCGTTGCAATCGAGTTAGCATATACACCGGAAGTAATATTGCCCATTTCATTTAATACAGAAGCATCCATCTCATCCATTTCACGAAGGGAATTAAGTTCTTTGGCATAATAAGTATTGATAATCTTTTCTGCAAACGGCTTCTGGATAATATGAAACATCATACCGTTCAGATTGCCTGTAATGCCAATCTGTATGCCCAGCACCAGATTATCTGCTCCTCCGAGTGTCAGCGCCGTCTTATCAAAATCCAGAAGCTGTATCTTGGGAATGGTCATATCCACCGGACACCCCAGCAAAATAGACATCGCAGTGCAGGCATTTCCCGCTCCGATATTACCGATTTCCTTCAATGCATCCAGTTGAATTTCATTCAGCCCACTATAAGTACTCATATATGGGGCGCCTCCTAAAATTTTGCATCACTGCTATCTTGAAAAATTGTATCATATTTTTTTACAATTAACAATGGCAATTAACAACCTAAAATAAAGCCTAAAATGAAATAAAGGTTGACTAACCCCCATTTTACGGGTATTATTTAAAAGATATTAATTTCTACGAGGAGGAAAAAATTATGAAAAACAAATTATTAAGCGTTCTTTTAGTTGTCGGCATGGTCGCTTCATTATTAACAGGATGCGGTAACTCTGCTTCAACAGACGGTAACACCTTTTTAATCGGTGGTATCGGACCCCTTACAGGTGCTGCTGCATCTTACGGTATTTCCGTAAAGCAGGGTGCTGAAATTGCCATTAAAGAAATCAACGATGCAGGCGGCGTTAAGGCTGGAGATACTACATACACCTTCGCTATGCAGTTCGAAGATGATGAGGCTACAGAGGACAAAGCAATTCAGGCATACAACACATTAATGGATCAGAACATCAACGCAGTACTTGGTACCGTAACATCAAGTCCTTGTATTGCAATTGCTGATGCAACAGCTGAAGACGGTATTCTTCAGATTACACCTTCAGGTTCTGCACAGGATTGTACAAAGAACCCGAATGCATTCAGAATTTGCTTCACAGATCCTTTACAGGGTGTAACCATGGCAGACTATGCTGTTAATGAATTAGGTTACAAGAAGATTGCAGTTATCTTCAACAACGCAGATGCATATTCAACCGGTATCAAAGATGCTTTCGAGGCACAGGTTGCTGCTAACGGCGGCGAAGTTGTTGCAAGTGAATCTTTCGTAACTGATGATGTTGATTTCAACACACAGTTGACTACAATCAAAGGTACAGATGCAGAAGTAATCTTTGTTCCTGCATATTACAATGATGCAACTTATATTACAAAACAGGCAAAAGAACTTGGTATGTCACTTCCGTTCCTTGGTTCTGACGGCTGGGACGGCGTTCTCGGTACTGTAACAGATCCTTCTACTGTTGAAGGTGCTGTATTCTTAAGCCCATTCTTTGCAGCAGATGAAAATGAAGCAGTTAAGTCATTCGTTACAGCATATGAAGCAGCATACGGTGCAACACCTGACCAGTTTGCAGCAGATGCATACGATGCAGTATATTGCTTCAAGGCAGCAATCGAAGCGGCAGGTTCTATTGAAAGCGCTGACCTGATTGCAGCTATGACAGAAATCTCTGTTGACGGACTTACCGGCGAAGCAATGAGCTTTACCGTAGACGGTGAACCTAACAAGGGTGCCAAATTCATCAAAATCACAGATGGTGCATACACCGCTGCTAAATAAAAAGCAAATACAAAATGACAGTCAAAGGAGACCGTGCTTCGGTCTCCTTTTTTGTCCTTTAATCCTTTGCTTTACCCTTGCAATGAAACCTCATTTATGGTATTTTTATGAGGTACATGTTACAAAACAGTCAGTAAAAATCTGAATTCGGAGAAATCGTAATGAACCTATTGAACAGTATCATCGAACAATTGATTAACGGTCTGCGTACCGGCAGTATCTATGCTCTGATTGCGCTCGGATACACAATGGTATACGGCATTGCCAAAATGATTAACTTTGCTCACGGCGATATCATCATGGTTGGTGCCTATGCGCTTTATGTATTTGTGGCTCGGTTGCATATGCCCGCCGTT
>DATESB010000176.1:0-2699 GCA_035271065.1 Lachnospiraceae bacterium
TCACTGTTGATTTCATAAGCATACCCATACTTTTCATGAAATTTCTGTTTCAGTCCGGGAAACTTCTCATCTAACTTCTCGTAGAAATACTCTCTGTCACCCTCTCGAAGCGTAACTCCTATTCCAAAGCAGATAATTCCATAAACCCCTGCCTCGATACAATAGTCCATTAATCCGCGGATATTTTCTTCCATATCATTGAGAAATGGCACAAAAGGTGATAACCAGACAACCGTCTGTATTCCATTGTCGCGCATTGTCTTCAACACTTCAAAACGCTCCCTCGTTGTACAGACATTTGGTTCTATTTTCTTGCATAATGCTTCATCATATGTAGTCATCGTCATCTGCACGATACATTTTGACTTCTCATTGATACTCTTCAGCAAATCTAAATCTCGCAAAATCAAATCGGATTTTGTTTGAATCGCAAGCCCAAATTCATATTGATTGATAATTTCAAGCAATCGCCTGGTCAACTTCTCGTCCTTTTCCAGCGGCATATACGGATCTGTCATACCTCCGGTTCCAATCATACATTTACTTCGCTTGCCCTTTAATGCACGCTCCAGAAGTTCCGGCGCATTCTGCTTCACCTCGATATCCTCGAAAACATGATTAATCTGATAACATTTACTTCTCGCATCACAGTAAATGCAGCCATGCTGACATCCGCGGTACATATTCATCCCGTTTAACGCTGATAAAATTCCTTTTGCTTGTACATAATGCATATGAATAACTCCATTTAATATAAACCCAATCACTCAGTTCAAGAAAACGCTTGCAAATAGCAAACCATTTGCTATAATGTATTTATAAGGCAATCGCCACAAGGTGGTTGGCCCGTTTTGAGAAAAAGAACCTCCTCGCACACGGTCAATGTACAAGGGAGGTTCTTTTATGTTTTAACGAATCATCAGTAAGATGAAGGTTAAAAATGCCAGCAGGAACATTCCGAAAGACATCAAGTCTCTAAAACCAAAATGTTTCATAAGCATCACCCCCATTCTATATAGAATAAGGGTCAACCACCCTGTAACACGATTGCCGGTAACCAAAGAGGTTACTGACACAAGTATATCACACCACGTATGCGAACACAAGTTCGATTTTATCTTTTTCTATCCCTTAATAATGCTGCATAAAGCGATTTACCTCTTGCGTTGCATCGCGACATTTATTTGGGGTATAGCCAACAATCTCCTTAAAGGTCTTTGTAAAATGACTGGCACTGTTAAAACCTGTTTCATAAGAAATCTCTGTGATACTTAAATCACTCTCCTTTAACAGTTCTATGGCCTTCGTAATTCGGTAATGAATCAGATAATCACCCGGCGTTTTAGAAGCAAACTTCTTAAATATCTTAGCGCATAAAGTCTTTCCGACATTTCCGGCTGCTGCAATCTCCTCCAAAGAAATCTTTTCCTTATAATGCTCCTGAATAAAGTAAGCCATTGTTTTGAAAGGGGTCACATACTGTACTGAAGTATTGCCCTGAGGTAATTCAGTCTTTCTGTTTTGATAAATAATTCGCAGAATCCTAAAGGATACCTCGATGACTTCAAGTTCTATAATGTCTTCATTCGGAACCTCAAACATTCTTTTTAACTCGGCAAGAATCTGATTCGTCCAATCGCCCTGTTGCAGCAAAAGATAATCAAAAGAATCCGGACCGATCACCGGATTAACATATTTTTGTTCAATATAATGAGAAACACAAAGATAAGACGGATGCACGATAATACAATAAAAAATGCAGTGTTCTCCACGAATAGATTTGTTGGAATGAATTCTCTTAGAGTTTACGCAAATACCTTCTCCCGCCTTCAACCAAATCTTCTCTCCGTTTACGCTATACTCCAATTTCCCTTCCGCGACATAAAAGTATTCTATATCCTCATGCCAGTGTTCCGGAATCACATACAACGTATCTGCTGTCAGATAATTCTTTTGCGCAAAACACATAAAAAGAGGATTATTATAATCCACAATCTGAGATTTATCATTGCGCGATATAATATTAACACTCGATTCTATCACAATATCACTCCTTAGCAAGATATTATTATAAAATATGATTAAAATTCGATATTTTTATCTCTATATAAGCATTATTATTATAGTTGTAAAGAACATAAATGTCAAGGAGGTCAACTACTATGAAAAAAAACATAACAAACAAAAAAATCAAATTACAGGTTGAGTATTTAAATGCATTAGGCATGCCCGTCACTGTCACAAAAAGAGTATCTCCGGATAAACTTCCGGAATATTTGGAGGATCGCACACCTGTGATTAAAGAAGTATACGGAAAAGTATATGGTGCTTGCTAGAAAGCGTAGTGTTATCAACAACAAGGCTGCTTCGGAAACTACTTAACAAAGTGGTGTTCATGAAGCAGCCTGGGATAACACAATGTGCCTGCTCTTTTTCTATCGCACCCCACTTTACAACCTCACGGAGCATATTATAATCTTCTACACTGATTTCATTTCCATATTGTAGTTCCACAACATCAACCTTCCATCTTTTCATTTTAACTTAAAGTGTATTACTAAATTCCGGTTTCATAGCTTAAGGTCAAGAGATAACTTCCTTGTCGCCTAGGGCTACCGTTTGCAATAAGGAAGTTATTCTTTCTTTTTTACTAATTTCCGATTTTACATTTCACATCGGCAATGAGATTTTTGCTTTTC
>DATESB010000177.1:0-5013 GCA_035271065.1 Lachnospiraceae bacterium
TGCCTTGCAGTTTTTATATTTCCTATCGTTTTTTATGTAAGATATCTAATCCTACAAAAATAAAAGAAAAAGCTTCGGCACAAGCATTGATACCGCAATTGCATAGAATAAATCCAGCCAAATCACAGAACCGAATGCGCCTATGTAAATCAACCCTATAAACGGTGCCACCAATATCTTATAAATGAGCGGCACTTCAGAATTCTTAAGTACACTCTCATATAAAGCCTTTGCATCGCCTGTACTCGGAAAAGCATGCATCAATACAGAGACACCAAGCCATAATAACAGCAAATTCATTAATACAATCATTGCACCAATTACCCCGTCAATTTGGGGGAAATACAACAGTTCAACAGATGCCGGAAGCACAAGCAAAGCCCCCAAAAATGTATTAAAGAAAAACGGCCCCATCGCTGTCAGAAAATTCTTCATCGGATTCGATGTCACCTCATGAATCACATAACCACATGGATTCTTAAACTGAAAATACTTCACTTCAAATACCGGTACCTTACACCATCTGCAAAACAATTGATGTGCCAGTTCATGAACAATCACGCCCGGAAATGTCAAAATCGAAATCACAAAACCTGGTATAAAGAACATATTTCTTCCTCCCCTATTCTATATAATACTCTTCTAACGTCATTTCTCCGTCCAGGAACTTCCGCAGGTCATCATCAAATTCATAGCCTTCTTCTTCCAAACTATCCTTAAGTTCCTGCGCTTCTTCCATACTGCCGTTTACTACAAGCGCAACAATATAGGTGTCCGACACATAATACTCATCACGATTGAGTTGATAGGCCTCTTCTGCCAGTGTCAAACCTTTTTTTGAATTTCCGTCTAACATTTCAATAACAGCCAAACTACGTAGTACAGCCGGCGCTTCCTTATCCTCATCATACGCTGACTCCACTAATTCACGCGCTTTCTCCAAATTGCCTGCTCTGCGATATGAATTTGCCGCCTGAGCTGCTGCATCTGTATAGGTAGGATCTAATTGGTAACATATTTCAAAATATTCACATCGCGTAGCATCATCTAATGAAGTATATCCCATATAATAATAGATAGTAGCCGGATCATATTCCGGATTGTCAAGTAACGCATCTAATTGTGCAATGACATCTGCTACTGTCTCATCACTTGCATCCGGGGCTTCAGAAAGCATCACATCATAAGCGTCATATGTATTATAATATCTGTCCAGCACAGCTGAATATGACTCCAATCTGTTATACTCCGAATCAGATACTTCTTTTCCTGCAATATACGTATTAATTGCATATGCTGCATAATCATAATATCCATGCTCCATTGCAATATCAACCAACAGAATTGGTACTCGATTGGAATCCTGATATTGCTCTGCAAGTACATCCAAATCATTTAATGTCGAGTAAATATATCCTTCATTTGCTTTCTTTTCTGCCCCTTCAATCACCCTGTAAGGTTCTAAACTTCCCGGCAGACAGACAAATGAAATTATCATCAGTACAGCAATGAATGCCGCAAAATAATAAATCCATTTCGGAATCGGATAACGAATCAATTCCTCTCTACACTGCTTGCATAAAATTGAATCAGGATTATCGCTCTTATCAACAACTCTCGTCTGACACTTTTTGCAATACTCAAACCCAAACGCATCCAAACTTTCTGAATCCATGTTTTTCTCTCCCTCATATGTATTTTAGTTCTTTAACAATTCACAATTATATAATACTTTCTAAAAATATACAATTATTATTACGCAACTGTAATCCTAAACACACATTGATCCGCACCACCAAGGACCGTCTGTACCGTTTCAACCTCTATGGCTTTATTCGGAAACAGTTCCTTAAGTACATATATGACACTCTGTCTGGAGCACTCGCAATGCACATCAGATTTCACAAATCCTGATTCATACATATAGCATAAGCATCTTGGATATCCCATTTCGTAGATATGACCTTTTTCGATAATGCGGGTAAAACAGTATTCGTTGTCCGGATAATTTGAATACATTAAATCCATATCACCGTTACATTCCTCGAATTTCCGGCGTTGCTCGGTCAGCACATAATCCTTTACACAGTTAATCGCACAGGAACGAAATACTTTTTCACGGTCTTCTTGAGACAGACTCCCAATGCCCTCTTCCAATGTTTGAACAAATTTTTTCTCAGCGTCATTCATTTCATTTTCCTCCTTAGTTACTCAATAGCATTCTCCATAATACCAACCCAAAACCCCGTTCATTTTCCAAACTTCATCGGACACACTTCACGACAACGATTGCATAATACGGTGTCAAATCCTCTGGCTGTCTTTCCATATGTATTGGGTCTGCATAGTTTTTGACTCACCTGCTGTTCTGCGATTGCATGTACAGGACAGGCTTCTTCACACTTTCTGCATCCCGGAATGCAAATACTCTCACACAATTCGTCTGATGCCAATTCCAAATTTGTTAAGATTGCACCTACCGTCAAGCGATTTCCAAACTGTGGATTTAACAACATGGAGTTCTTTCCTATTTGTCCGATTCCACATAAGACCGCCGTATGTTTCATCGATAACACACCTTTTGCAGTCAGTGTTTCCGGCTCCCAATATTCATTTGGTGCATCACAAGGAAGCGGAACCGCCGTACCGCCAAACCGCTCCTCTATCTCTCTTGAGATAAGAAATGCAATTCTGTCTACCATTTGGCAAGTCATCTCATTATAATGTCCGTAAATCAACTTTGTATTTGCTTCAAATACACCCTGTGGGAGTGCTATTCCAAATGAAATCACCGATTTGCAATCTTTGAAAATATCAGTTGGTGAAAAGCCGACAGGTGCTTCCTTGAAGCGGTCAACAGACGCAATTCCACAAACATCTGCGCCCATTGAAAGGAGCAGATGTTTGAGTTTCTTCTCTATGCAATTCTTTTCCATATAATTTCCCTCTTCGTCATTTCTGGCAATGTTCGCAGTAGTAAATCGTTCCGCCCATGTATGCCTCTTTATGTATCTCATAGCCACATCTTAGACATGGTGTATGTAATGTGTTCTTGCTCAGATAGGAAATGTAGCCGCCCTTATGACCGAACAAATCCTTTTCTGTATCTCTGCCACCACCGTCTGTCATTTCTTTCAACACATTCTTAACCGCGTCAAACAACACTTTATATTCCTCTTCGCTGATTGTCTCCATTCTCCTCTTCGGGAAAATCTTTGCTTCATAGAGGATATCCTGTAATACACCATTTCCTAATCCCGGAATTCTTTGCTTGGTTGCAAGAAATGCCTTAGCAGACAATCTGCCACTCTTTTCATCACGCAGAGACTGAAAATATTGATAATCAAATGCATCCGACATCGGCGAAACCTTTTCCACTGCACCTATATAATATTCGTTCTCTGTATTTCCCTTCTTAAACGCAAGCATTCCGCCATACATGGCGATTGTTACTACAAGTGCTGTCTCATCATCAAATTCTACAAGGAGTTGATGCTTTTTAGGCACATCCTTAAGATTTATAAGATAACGTGGATTAGCTCCGTCCTGCAATACAAGTACGCAGTCTTCTATCTCAATTTCGAGCATTCCGCCACGCGCTGTGGCACCTGTGATACATTTACCGCTTAGCAAATCATCGTAGGAATTTGGATCACCTTCGTACCATGCAAACTTATGTGGCGACTGGTTGGCTTCTACATAACTGATACATTTCCCTTTGAGCGTTTCAGTTACCTGTTTTGCAATTACAGTACTTTCCGGTATTTCAAGCATGATAAGCCTCCCTTTATGCTGCTTTTTCCTTGAATGAAATCTTCAATGCAACAGGTGTGACAACAGCTGATACTACAATCAATACTATAATCGGCGCCAGATATTTCGTATCTAAAACTCCTGTATCAATTGCCTTCTGGGCAACAATCAGGGCAACCTCTCCTCTTGTCATCATTCCGAGTCCAATACGGATTGAATCTTTTGTTTTGAAGCCGGATGCTCTGGAGACCAGACCGCAACCAATTAATTTACTGAGTAATGCCACCAAAATCAAGGCAATCGTAAACCATAATAATGAAACACTAAAGGAATTCAAATTTGTCTTTAATCCAATTGATGCAAAGAAAATCGGTCCGAAAAACATATATCCGGTGGAATCAACTTTCTTTTCTATGTACTCGCTGGATTTCAGATTACAAAGCATAACTCCGGCACAATAAGCACCTGTAATATCTGCGATACCAAAAAATGTCTCTGCCGCCCATGCCAGACCAAAGCAAAGTGCCAATCCGTAAACAGCCACGCGCTGTGTATCTTCATGATTCTTGAACAGTTTCGGCGCAAACTTATTAATCAATATTCCCAAGGCAAATGCAAGGGCAAAGAACAGAACCGTCTTAATGAGTGTCATGGCAATTCCGCCACCACCGTCTGCACTTCCGCCACCTGCCATATTGGAGACAATCGTCAATACAATAATGCCCAGTACATCATCAATAATCGCGGCTGAAATAATCGTAGTTCCAACTGCACCCTGCAGTTTCCCAAGATCGCGCAATGCGGCAATGGTAATGCTGACAGAGGTCGCTGTCAAAACAGTTCCGATAAATAATGCTGCTCCAAATTCAGGCGTTCCCGGTGATGCAAATCCGTTAAACACCATATAGAGAAGTGACCCAAAGAACAACGGCATAATAACGCCACCTGTTGCGATGAGCAGTGATTTCAGACCTGCATTTTTCAAATCTTTTAAATTAGTGCCAAGTCCTGCGTAAAACATCAAAAGGATAACACCTATTTCTGCAGCCTTATCCAGAAAATTATTGCCACTAATCAGCCCAAGTACACTGGGTCCAATCAGCAATCCTGCAAGAAGTTCTCCAACCACCGGAGGAATATTAATCTTCTTTGCTAAAAGTCCGAACGTTTTTGCCACCACAATAATAATGGCAAGTTGTCCAATTAAGGTTGTGGTAGGTACTACCGGTAATGTCTCCATATCGTATCCGCCCTCTCTTC
>DATESB010000178.1:0-19287 GCA_035271065.1 Lachnospiraceae bacterium
GCCGAGCATGTAGTAGGGGTAGCACAGGGCGTCAGCGAGGATATTATCATGGATCTTCGTGCAAACTTTAACGGCGAATGTTCGGAAGTCGGCATGTATCTTGCAATGGCTCGTGTAGCACACAGAGAAGGTTATCCTGAGATTGGACTCTATTGGGAAAAGGCAGCATGGGAAGAAGCAGAACATGCAGCAAAGTTTGCAGAATTGCTTGGTGAAGTAGTGACCGATTCCACAAAGAAAAACCTTGAGATGAGAGTAGAAGCTGAAAATGGTGCAACAGCAGGTAAGTTTGATTTGGCGAAACGTGCAAAGGCACAAAATTTGGATGCAATCCATGATACTGTTCATGAAATGGCAAGAGACGAAGCTAGACATGGTAAAGCATTTGAAGGCTTATTAAAGAGATATTTTAGTTAATTAGATATAAAGAAATACCGTCATCGGATTCATCTTCGGTGGCGGTATTTTTATTGTATAATAGGTATGACATGCATAATAGTCTATGTTAAGTTTTTCATAATCGTAAAGATGTTTTGGTTATTTTCATATTTATAGTCTACGGCATCCATACTCTTCTTTACCATGAAAATTCCGAGACCGCCAATTTGCCGCTCATCGGCAGAAAGCGTGATATCCGGATCCGGATTATCAAGCGGATTATAGGGAACTCCTTGATCCATAAACGTGACAATCAAACGTAGCGGATCTTCTTCTATTTCCAGAAGAATGGTTGCATTGCCGTCGCTGGGGTGGTAGGCATAATTAGCAATATTCACAAATATTTCTTCTACAGCAATTGCTATCTGCATTTGTGCCTTAG
This sequence comes from Lachnospiraceae bacterium, assembly GCA_035271065.1. Taxonomy (GTDB): domain Bacteria; phylum Bacillota; class Clostridia; order Lachnospirales; family Lachnospiraceae; genus JAAYYM01. The sequence goes on from DATESB010000178.1 coordinate 821, forward strand.
CTGGACAGTCCAGCAATTCCAATTCCTTGCTTACAAAATTTGCAACAATCTCCAGCTGTTCCGGCTTAGCAGGAACGGTAATTTTTTTCATAAAATCTCCTTAATGACAGAGTATTATTGGAACGTTAAGATATCTGTAAAACCTGTAATCTCAAATACATCCATGATTGTTTAAGGTACATTGATTAAAACGAGAGAACCCTGTTTGCTCATCTTTTTTTGTGCAGCCAGAAGAACACGTAATCCTGCACTTGACAAATAGTCGGTTTCTTTGAAATCAAAAATCAACTCGGTGATATTATCTAAAGAGTCATTTAGGACTTCCTCTAACTGAGGTGCTGTGTTGGTGTCCAAAGAACCAATTAAAGCAATATTTAACTTGTTTTCGGTAAGTGTTCTGATAAGGTTCATTTAACATATCCTCCTATGAAAATGGTGCAACATATATTAATTATAAAGGATATTGACATGATTTGCAAGAATTTACATAAAAACGATATCTGATAAACAGTACATAATTGCAAATTGCATTTTGAAGAAAACGTGGTATGATATCAGTAGTGATATTGTGCCACGTTTTTTGTTTGGGGGTAATCTATGAAGTTTAAGAAAATCTATATCATTGAACTGCTTGTCGGCTTTTTGCTTCTATTATATGTAGGTTTTTCCGACCAAACCAATATTCATGTGATGTCGGTTGACGATGTTTCAGACTATAACAATGACTGGAGCATTCGTTGGGATGGACAGGAACTGGAACCGGATGTACTGCCGGAAAAAATAGATAATCCGAATTCTGCAACTATTTATCTGGAAAAGGAAATGACAGAGGAAGATAATCGTTATGACACGGCAATTCGTTTTTATACATTACATATGCAGGTGTGCGTGTATGCGGATGATGAATTAATCTATTCCCTGGAGAAACCACAGGGCAGTCATTGCAAGACACCGGGAAGCGGCTGGAATATTATTAAGTTGCATAATGATGATGTTGGTAAGACGTTACGTGTTGAATTGACACCTGCTTATTCTGATGTGGCGGATACGATACCAAGTTTTTCGAAAGGGGAGGAGACCTCTCTTTATACGGAAATTTTCAAGTCTTCGGCACTTTCGATTGGTTTATGTTTCGTGATGTTGTTAATGGGGTTGGCCATTGTAGTGGTACTCCTGTTTTTTAGAAAGAAACTGCATTTGACGAAATATATTATCTGGCTAGGACTTTTTTCGATTATGCTTTCTTTGTGGTCCGGCTATGAGACACAGTTGTTTACGGCATTATGGGGCAGAAATCAATTTTTCACCTATTTGACATTCATCAGTCTGAAACTGATTTTTTTACCGATTATGATATTTATAAGATATCTGTATAATACTTCCGATAACAGAGTCATGGATATTCTATGCGGGCTCAGTGTTGCAGATTTCACAGTGACAACGGTGCTGCAGGTGCTTGGAATTGCAGATTACAGGGAAACATTGTTGCCTTCTCATATCCTCTATGTGTTGGGTGCATCTTGGGCGATTTATCTGACTGTAAAACTTTTGGTGAGGGGAACAAAAGAAGAGCGAAAGAAGATTGCATTTCATGCGGGCTGTCTGTTATTTGTTGCATTTACAGTAGTTGCAGATGCATTCCGTTTCTATCTGTTTGCCTCGTTTGATTCGGCACGTTTTGCAAGAGTGGGGTTGTTGGTCTATATTATCGTATTGGCATATTTGGTTGTGCGTGACTCTATTGCGCTCATTGATGTAGGGAGAAGAGCTTCTGATATTCAGGCAGATGCAAGAAAAGACGGACTTACAGATGTCGATAACCGTAAGGCATTTGAAGAGGAATTGGACGGAATTGACGAAACTTTGCTGGAACAATATGCATTGATTATGTTTGATTTGAATAACTTAAAGAATGTCAATGATTTGTTTGGTCATAACATGGGTGATTTGTATATCATTACAATGAGCAGGCTGATACAGGAAATCTATTGTACCTATGGAACCGTTTATCGAATTGGTGGTGATGAGTTCTGCGTGGTGGCAAAGAATATTGACAGAGCGCTCTTTGAAGACTTGAGTGCGAGACTGGAGAAAAAGATTATTCTGGCAAATGAGCAGTACATAGAGCGACGTATGTCGGTAGCTTGCGGATATGCTGCATTTGATGCAACGATGGATGTTACCATTCGTGATGTATTAAGACGTGCAGACGAAGAGATGTATAAAGAAAAATATCGCATGAAAAAAGGCAGAGTAAGGAGATAGTGTTGTGTGGTTTATATTTGCATTGTTGACAGCCCTATGCTGGGGCGCAGCGGACTTGTTTTATAAGAAAGGTTCGGAGGAATCGGACAAAATGTCACATATTCAGATTACCATTATGGTTGGATTTGTGATGGGTGTTCATGCAATTTGTTTATTGATTTTTACGGGGGCTGTTTTTCGACCGATGGAATTGATTAAATACTTGCCGGTATCGGCTTGTTACATTGTTTCCATGATGATCGGGTATTTTGGACTTCGTTATATCGAATTGTCAATTGCATCCCCAATCCAAAATACTTCGGGAGCGTTGACGGCGTTATTATGTTTTATCTTTTTTGCCCAGGCACTGAGTGGATTGACCATTGCAGGCATGATTATCGTCACAGTCGGGATCGTGGCATTGGCAGTGATAGAAAGCCATGAGGAACGACGTGTCAGGCTTCCGTTCTCACCTCAAAAGTATAAGAAGGGTGTACTGGTTTTGATATTCCCGTTGTTGTATTGTGTCTTTGATGCGCTTGGAACCTTTGCAGACGCGGTGTACTTGGATGAACTTGCACTGATTAGCGAGGAAGATGCGCTGTTGGCTTATGAATTCACCTTTTTATTGGTGGCGGTGCTGTTACTTCTTTATATGACATGTATCAAAAAGCAGAAGTTTGTAATCCGTAAACAAGGCAATCGTACCATTGCAGCAGTATTGGAAACGGCGGGACAGTTTTTCTATGTGTATGCAATGTCCGGCAAAGCGATTGTAGCGGCACCATTGATTGCAACTTATAGTATTTTTTCTGTGATTTTATTGAGGATATTTTGTAAGGAGAAGTTAACATTGGTGAAATACCTGATGATAGCGATTGTGCTGGTTGGAATAGCAGTGTTGGGATTGGCAGAAGCGTAGGAAAGCAAAACCATTGCGCTGACCTTCGCGCAAAAACCATTGCGCTGACCTTCGCGCAAAAAAACCGGTGTACCATATGGCACGCCGGTTTTTGCAATTAGTCTATTATGCTACACAAACATTAACTGCTTTGAGTTTTCTGCTGTCTTTAGGGTCTGTCTCTGTCTCGAAAGTAACTTTCTGACCTTCTTCAAGAGTCTTGAAACCGTCTGACACGATTGCTGAAAAATGTACGAATACATCATCTCCACCGTTGTCGTTTGTGATAAATCCAAATCCTTTTTGAGCATTAAACCATTTTACTGTACCGTTGTTCATTCTAGAACCTCCAATTTTGGTGCGTACGATTTATTAGGTAAATACGTACTTTTATTTGTTATTTGTCACAATAAATAAAAAAATGACCATTCATTTGCAAATCATCAAAAATGACTTACAAGCGTCGGTCAAATTCAAAAATATTGTTTACTCAGTTACCATAACACACCTGTTTCGGAATGTAAAGCATTTTTTTTATTTTCTTGAGTATACCCATATCTGTATGATACAATGTACGCGGAAACAGAATAATGAAAAGGGGACAATATGATGATTGATATTTTGTTGGACACCGTGATGGATTGTCTGAAGCTCGTTCCATTCCTTTTGATTACGTATTTGGCAATGGAGTTTCTAGAGAATAAAACAAGCGATAAAACGAAACATGCAATAGAGAAATCAGGAAAGTTTGGACCGTTGATTGGTGGATTGGTAGGAGCTGTTCCGCAATGCGGATTTTCTGCGGCTGCTTCTAACTTATATGCCGGAAGAGTTATTACATTAGGTACATTGATTGCTATTTTCCTGTCTACTTCGGATGAGATGCTGCCGATTTTTATTTCAGAAGCTGTGGCGCCGGTTCTTATTTTGAAGATTTTAGCAATTAAAGTTGTGGCTGGTGCAGTGGTAGGTATTTTGATTGATTTGGTGATTCGCCGAAGAAATATGAAGCAGGAGATGAATATTGAGAATTTTTGCGAACACGAGCATTGCCACTGCGAGCATGGGGTGATCAAACCGGCATTGATGCATACAGGGCGCATCTTGATTTTTATCTTTATTACAACATTTCTATTGAATGCGGGAATTGAATTCATCGGTGAGGACAAGTTGATGAATTTGGTAATTAACAGACCGATTATCGGGGAGTTGATTGCAGGTGTCATCGGATTGATTCCGAATTGTGCAGCATCTGTTGTAATTACGCAGTTGTATCTGGAGGGCATTATACAAGGTGGGGCAATGATGTCCGGGCTTTTGGTTGGTGCAGGAGTCGGCATACTTGTTCTCTTCAAGGTCAATCATAATGTGAAGGAAAATCTGAAAATTGTTGGACTACTGTATGTAACAGGAGTGGTTGTCGGCATTTTGATAGGACTGACCGGATTGGTATAGAAGGTGTCAATGCTGTTAAGATGCTACAAAGTAGTTGACGCATAAGTTAGTAGGTGCTAACCTATAATTAAGAAGAAGTATATAAGAAGAAATATACTTCAGATGCGAAAGAGGGGATTTAGCATGACATTAAATGAAATACCGGTTGGAAAAAGCGGTGTAATTACCGCAGTTGGCGGCGAGGGAACCTTGCGCCTGAGATTACTTGACATGGGGCTTATTCCCAAGACGAAAGTGACGGTACAGAAGATAGCACCTCTTGGCGATCCGATTGAAATTCTGATTAGAGGTTATGAATTGACACTCAGAATTGCGGATGCCAAGATGATTGACGTAGAAAGCGAAGAAGAATACACGAAAGAACATGTAACGCAAGGCACTATAGGACATACGGAAGCTAAGGAGGGCAGGGCATTATGATATTTGCGCTTGCAGGCAATCAAAATTGCGGAAAGACAACACTTTTTAATGCACTCACAGGTTCCAATCAGCATGTTGGCAACTTCCCAGGGGTGACAGTAGATCAAAAGGTCGGAGAAATGAAGCTTGCCAAGGACTGTTCCGTTGTGGATTTGCCCGGCATTTACTCCATTCGTCCATACTCAACAGAAGAAATTGTAACCAGAGACTTCATTTTAAATCAGAAACCGGACGGCATCATTAATATAGTAGATGCAACCAATATCGAGCGAAATCTGTATCTGACATTGCAACTGCTTGAATTACATATTCCGATGGTGCTGGCACTCAATATGATGGATGAGGTGCGCGGAAACGGAGGAACAATCGATATAGCCGCCATGTCAAAGGAACTGGGTATTCCGGTAGTTCCAATCAGCGCTTCCAAAAATGAAGGTATTTCTGAACTTGTTACGCAGATTACCAATGTCGCAAAAAAGAAAATCTATCCGGCAGTTTATGATTTCTGTCAGCCGGGACCAATTCACAGATGTATACATGCGGTTTCGCATTTAATAGAAGACCATGCCGAGGAAAACAGTGTTTCGGCACGTTTTGCAGCAACCAAATTAATAGAAGGCGATGCATCATTTGCGGAGAAACTGGAACTTGACCAGAACGAACTTGATACCATTGAACATAGTGTCTCTGAAATGGAAAATGAATACGGCATGGACAGGAATGCAGCACTTGCCGATATGCGCTACAGTTTCATTGAAGCTGTCTGCAAAGAAGCGGTTGTAAAATGCAGAGAGAGCCGTGAACATAAGCGCAGTGTCAAAATTGATAAAATACTGACCGGAAAATATCTGGCGTTACCGATGTTTTTTGCAATCATGTTGGTTATTTTCTGGCTGACCTTTGGGGTGATCGGAAGTTTTCTGTCAGACTTATTGTCACAGGGAATTGATGCATTGGCGTTGGTAGTGGATCATGGATTGACGAATTACGGCATCAACCCGGTGGTACACAGTCTGGTGATTGACGGTATATTTGCAGGTGTCGGAAGCGTACTTTCATTTTTGCCGATTATCGTAGTATTGTTTTTCTTCCTATCAATCTTGGAGGATACGGGATACATGGCGCGTGTGGCGTTTGTTATGGATAAACTGTTGCGTAAAATCGGACTTTCCGGCAGAAGTTTTGTGCCGATGATTATCGGATTTGGATGTTCAGTTCCTGCCATTATGGCAACGAGGACACTTTCATCAGAGCGTGACCGTAAGATGACCATATTATTGACTCCGTTTATGAGTTGCTCTGCAAAGATACCGATTTATGCGGTATTATGTGCAGCATTTTTTCCAAAGTATGCGGGACTTGTCATGTTGGGATTGTATTTCTTCGGAATGTTCATGGGAATTATCATGTCGTTAGTATTAAATAAGACAATATTCAAGGGAAATCCGGTACCGTTTGTTATGGAATTGCCAAATTACCGCCTTCCTTCACCTAAAAGTGTTGCTTTGTTGATGTGGGATAAAGCAAAGGATTTCTTGCAGAGAGCGTTTACGGTTATTTTTCTGGCAACAATTATTATATGGTTCCTCGGTGCGTTTGACTCAAGGCTTAACTTCATTACGGATAGTTCGGGAAGCCTTTTGGCGGCAATCGGTCAACTGATTGCTCCGGTATTTGCACCGCTTGGTATTGCGGATTGGCGGATTTCAACTTCTATTATTGCCGGTTTGACCGCAAAAGAAGCAGTAGTCAGTACGATGAGTGTTCTGACAGGAACAACAATGGAAGGTTTGGGTGCAGCGTTAAGTGCGCTGTTTACACCATTATCTGCATGTAGTTTTCTTGTATTTACCTTATTATATACTCCATGTATTGCAGCGATTGCTACAATCAGGAGAGAACTTGGCTCATGGTTACAGACAGTTGGTGTTGTGATTGCGCAGTGTGTCATTGCATGGGTTTGCGGTATGCTGATTTATCAAATCGGAGGGCTGTTCTGATGAATGTGGCTGATTATGTGGTGCTCGGAATTGTTTTTATGTGTGTGGTGCTTGCGGTAGTATGCATGATTATCAATAGACGCAAGAGGAACAAAGGGCAGCATACCGGATGTGGAGATTGTACACAATGTACGGAATGCAACAGGAATGCGGACGGTAACTAAGTTTGTAAGTATATTTTGGTATATAGAGAGTGAATGCTCCTATATACCAATTTTTATGCAAAATGGTTATCGACAACTAATAATAGTTAGAGTATACTAACCTATGAAATGAAGGGAAACAGCAAAGGATAGTAAGTTAAAAATGAAAAAAGTAGCAGGTTGAAAACGAAACGGAGTGAGGATGATGCCTTTAACAATGGCTAAAACAGGAGAATTGAATGTAATCAAGAAAGTCGGTGGCAAGGATGAGACCAGAAAGTTTTTGGAGAGTCTTGGATTTGTGGTTGGCGGTGCAGTGACGATAGTTTCAGAAATCAGCGGCAACATGATTGTGAATGTGAAAGATTCGCGTGTTGCAATCAACAAGGAAATGGCAAACAAAATTATGATATAAAAAACTGCCGGGAAGAACCCGCGTAGATAAAGAGGAGATGAAAATATGAAAACATTAAGAGAAGTACAATGTGGTGAAACAGTAAAGGTAACAAAATTGAACGGCGAAGGTGCTGTGAAGAGACGCATCATGGACATGGGGATTACAAAAGGAACTGCAGTTTATTTGCGTAAGGTTGCGCCCCTGGGAGATCCGATTGAAGTGACGGTCAGAGGTTATGAGTTATCATTGCGTAAGGCAGACGCAGAGCAAATTGAAGTGGAATAAGAACAAATTTTTTTGGATACGAGTTAGAATAAACTAACCAGAAAGAAGGAAAAGCACAAACCAGAAAGCAAGACACATATTACAGAAAGAAGGAGAATGATATGTCAATCAAAATTGCGTTAGCAGGAAATCCAAACTGCGGTAAAACAACATTATTCAATGCGTTGACCGGTTCCAATCAATTTATCGGTAACTGGCCCGGTGTAACAGTTGAGAAAAAGGAAGGTAAGTTAAAGGGATACAAAGATGTAATTGTTACAGATTTGCCGGGTATTTATTCGCTGTCGCCCTATACATTAGAAGAGGTTGTTGCAAGAAACTATTTAATTTCAGAACGTCCGGATGCAGTTCTGAATATCATCGACGGCACCAATCTGGAGCGGAATCTCTATTTGACAACACAACTTGTGGAACTTGGAATTCCGGTTGTGGCAGCGGTCAACATGATGGACGTTGTAGAGAAAAACGGAGATATCTTAAATACATCAAATTTATCCAAAGAACTTGGGTGTCAGGTGATTGAGATTTCCGCACTCAAAGGAACAGGTATTATGGATGCAGCAGCGGAAGCGGTTAAAGCAGCGGAGCAGAAAAAGCCCATGCTTCCGAAACATAGTTTTGCAGGTTGTGTAGAGCACGCATTGGCACATATTGAAGAGGCTGTACTGCATGAGATGCCGGATGAGCAACAGCGTTTCTTTGCAATCAAGATATTTGAGCGTGATGAGAAAGTGATTGCGCAGCTTGGTATTGCAGACAAAGTCATGACTCATATTGAAGAGGATATTCAGAAATGCGAAGCGGAGATGGACGATGATGCAGAAAGCATTATTACCAATGAAAGATACGTTTATATTTCTTCTATTATAGAGGATTGCTGTAAGAAGAAAAATAGAGGTGGACTTACCAGTTCTGATAAGATTGACCGAGTTGTAACGAACAGATGGCTGGCACTCCCGATTTTTGCGGTTGTGATGTGGCTGGTTTATTATGTGTCGGTTTCTACTGTTGGTACAATACTGACGGATTGGACAAACGACACATTATTTGGCGAATGGATTATACCTGCAGCGCAGAGCGGCTTGGAAGCAATTAATTGTGCACCGTGGTTAACCGGGCTTTTGGTAGACGGTATCATCAGCGGTGTTGGTGCAGTACTTGGATTTGTTCCGCAGATGTTGGTATTGTTTATTTTCTTGGCATTTTTAGAAGCATGTGGCTATATGGCACGTATTGCATTTATCATGGATCGTATTTTCCGCAAATTTGGTTTGTCGGGTAAATCTTTTATTCCGATGCTAATTGGTACGGGCTGTGGTGTTCCGGGTATTATGGCATCCAGAACAATTGAAAATGATCGTGACCGCAAGATGACGATTATGACGACTACGTTTATTCCGTGTGGAGCAAAACTTCCGATTATAGCATTGATTGCAGGCGCACTGTTCGGTGGGGCATCCTGGGTGGCACCAAGTGCATACTTTGTAGGAATAGCAGCAGTTATTTGCTCTGGTATTATTTTGAAGAAGACGAAAATGTTTGCAGGAGATCCGGCACCGTTTGTCATTGAGTTACCGGCGTACCACATGCCTACATTTATCAATGTGATGCGCAGTATGTGGGAACGTGGCTGGTCGTTCATTAAAAAAGCGGGAACCATTATTTTGCTCTCAACCATTTTCGTATGGTTTACATCAAGTTTTGGATTTACAGACGGAAAATTTGGAATGGTAGATGATTTGAGCAATGGCTTGCTTGCATCTATCGGTGGCTTAATCTGTGGTATCTTTGCACCGTTAGGCTGGGGTGATTGGAAATCAACCGTAGCAGCAATCACCGGTTTGGTGGCAAAGGAAAATGTAGTCGGCACCTTTGGCGTACTATATGGCTTTGGTGAAGTGGCAGAGGACGGAAGCGAGATATGGGGTTCATTAGCAGGCAGTATGACAGCTGTTGCAGCATACTCATTTCTAGTATTTAATCTGTTGTGTGCACCATGTTTTGCAGCAATGGGTGCTATTAAACGAGAAATGAATAATTCAAAATGGTTCTGGTTTGCAATCGGATATCAGACAATCCTGGCATATTGTGTCTCTCTGTGTGTATACCAGATTGGTACATGGATCACAGGTGGTGCATTTGGAGTCGGAACAGTGGTAGCGATGCTACTGATTATTGCATTCCTCTACTTACTGTTCAGACCGTATCAGGAGAGCAAGACGCTTAAGATGGATGTGAGAACGAGTGTCAAAACGAGTGCAAAACAAGTGTAAAATGATTGTGAAAGAGAGGTAGTTGTATGGGAACCTTGATTGTTGGTATTGGATTGGTTTTAATAGTAGGTTTAATTGTCAGAAAAATGATAAAAGATGTGAAAGCCGGCAAGTCAATACAATGCGGCGGAGATTGCAAGCATTGTGGCGGACACTGCCACTGAGGGCATCACGTGGTATTTTAATTGCGAAGTAATACAGAACGAAAGGCACATTTGACAGAACGATGTTGAATGTGCTTTCTTTTTGGTTGTGAGGACTTGAAAAATTTGTTAGAATAGAACGAAATGAATAATATAAGACAAAAGAAATAAAAAGAAACAAATGAGAAGGGCGGAGAAGCAGAAGATGATTTCCGGAACAATACTAAAGGAACGGTATCAGATAGAGGATGTAATCGGTAGCGGTGGATTTGCAACGACATATCGTGGGATTGATTTAAATACACAGGAAACAATTGCAATCAAGGAATGCAAAAACCTACGGCCGAAGGATATAGAGAAAATCAGGCAGGAAGCTCAAGTGATGAGAGAGTTGTCGGGATGTGACGGTATTGTCAACATTCGTGACTATGTGGAACTTGAGGAGTCTGCTTATATTATGATGGACTATGTAGAGGGTAAGACACTCAAAGAATATGTGGAGCATGGCACGCCCATGAATATGGACAGAGCAATCGGACTGTTGAAGCCGGTTATGGAATCTGTCTGCAAGGTACATGAGAAGGGGCTACTGCATCGTGATATCAGTCCTGATAATCTGATGTTACGTCCTGATGGCACGTTAAAACTGTTGGATTTTGGGGCAGCAAAGAATGTGACCGAAGAAGATGACGAGAAGACAATGACCATGGTGTTAAAGCCAGGTTATGCACCGGAAGAACAATATCGGAGCATCAGTGCACAGGGGACTTGGACAGATGTTTACGCACTTTGTGCAACACTTTATTTCTGTATTACGGGATTTGCGCCTACTGACAGTTTACAGAGAATGTATGAAGACACACTACGAAATCCGTCGGAACTTGGTGCGTCAATTAAACCGTATCAGGAAGAAACGTTGATGCATGGACTTGCATTACGCAGCGAAAACAGAATTGCTACTGTGCAGGAATTGTTATCATTATTTGACAAGAAAACCGCAGACAAAACCACCAATGAAAATCACAATTATGACAGAAGTGTCATGTCGGACAATACAGACAGACAGAATACAGTTAGCGAAGCAAATTCGGGAAATGGGACAAACCGACGAGTTGAACCCAAAATGAAACCAGGTTTAAAACTGTCAGGAGCAGTTGCTGTCGGTCTGATTGCAGTGATACTTATTGCATTGATTGGAGTTGTCATTTTTATCGGAAATAGAGATACGGACAGCGATGATTCACTTGATGATGTCTATCTGTATATTACCGATCAGACGATAACGGAAAATGATGTTGAGGCATATCGAAAAAATGATGAATTACTCACCATTAGTTTTTCCAACTGTATACTGACAGACGAAATCATTGAGGGATTGTCGGAGGTTACGCAGATGGAGACGATTTCATTTTCTGATTGCACGGGATTTTCTGACTTGGAGCCGCTTGCAGGCATGGAGCGATTGTATTCCATTAATTATTACGTATATGATGATGCAGAGCCATTTGACGGAGCAAAGATTTTCCCGACCGAGTTTCCTTATATCACGGACCTCACGTTGTCATTGAATACGCTTGATCAAGGCGGAGAGTTCTTTCTTCATTTTCCGAGTTTGCAAAGTCTGTATGTAGATGCGGCATGGAATGAGGACGAAGCAACAATACCACTTGATAATCTGGATTTTGTGAAGAGTATGGAAGGATTGGATTCTTTGCATTTGCAAGATATTGAGGTGCTGTCTGATGATATTTCTGTGCTTGGCGAATGTGAGCAGTTGTATTCGCTTCAGTTGGAACATGCAGGTTTGACAAATTTGGATGGCTTGGAGAAGTGCACAAATTTAAGCTATTTGGAAGTGATGGAAAACGAAATCACGTCGCTGTTGCCACTTGCAGAGCATACGCAATTGCGGGATTTAGATGTGTCATACAATCATCTGCAATCATTTGAAGGATTGGAAAATGCAGATAGTTTGTCATATCTTTATGCCGCCGGAAATGAGATTACGGATATTTCCGTTTTGGAAGATAAAATAGAGATGACAACGCTTGATTTATCAGAAAATCAATTACAGTCCTTGAGCAGTTGTGAGAAAATGATTGATTTGACGGAACTGAATGCAAATCAGAATCAGATTGCGGATTTAGACGGGATTGTGAATAGTACAAGCCTCACGACTTTACGGGTGAAGGATAATCAAATAGAGAGTTTGGAACCGTTACGTGACAGATTTACCGAACTACGGATTTTGGATGTGGCTGGTAATAAAATCACAGATATTTCGATGCTGTCCGGCTGTACCGGATTGCAAGCTTTTCGTGCAGATCGTAACCAATTAAGCTCGCTGTCCGGGTTAGAGGGAATGACAGAACTATATGGGGTGTCTGCCTGCGAGAATCAACTGACGGATATTACGGCATTGGGTGGGCTGCCACAATTGTATTATGTGGATTTGGCACACAATCAGATTAAGGATATATCTCCGTTACAAGCGCTTGTAATGGATGACACGGTGCTTTATTTGGAGGATAACGAGATATCGGATATTTCGATGTTGCCGGTGGAACATACCTATCGTTCGATGAGTTTGTATGGTAATCCGCTTGAAAATTATGATACGGTTAAAAAATTGCTTGTGCAGACAATCTATCTGCCGGCGATAGAGGGCAATGCGCATGAGGAACTGGTGGATACGCATATTGATTATTTGAAATTAGTGGATGTAGAACTTTCAAAACAGGCGCAAATGAAGCGGTTTTTCTCGGATTCGGAAATTTATGCGGAATTTTTGAGCATTGAAGAAGCAGAAGAAAGCATGCAGTCAACACGTGATATGCTGGATATTTGACAGATGTTTGACGGACATTTGGCAGATAACATAAAAGTAAGGGCAGATAGAGAGGGGCAATATAATGCAGGATGAGCACATGCATAATGAACATAAATCAGAACCAAAACTACGTTGTTATGTCCACAGAGAGCATATTAAGGACATTCCACTGGTAAATGAAATGCGGATTGGACGCGGTGAGCCGGAACAGGATACGGATATTCAGATAGAACATCCGGTGCTATCGCGTATTCATGGTAAGTTTTTTGAAGAAGACGGTCAATGGTGCTATCGTGATTTAGACAGCAGCAATGGTTCATATTTGAATGGTCAGATGTTAAAGGATGTCTGTCAGTTGAAACCGGGAGACAGAATTTCATTTTGCATTAAGGGAAATTTAAATCCATTGGTGGAACTGGAATTCACACATAGTGAAAGTGTACTGAACAAGAATACATTGGAAAATGACACAGAAAATGTACAGGAGCATAGACGTGAAAATCAGAAGTCTCATACATCCGGTCACAACAGTTATGTCGGAAGAAAGCGGTTAGATTCTGAAACTATGCAGAATGCAAATAACGCACTTGAGATTGCCATTCGTAAAAGAGAAGCGTCGATAGGTCGCCAGAAGAAAACATTGCTAAAGGATATTCATCTTACAGTGATGCCTGGTGAAATGACATTGATTCTCGGAGGTTCGGGTGCAGGAAAGACAACATTTGTGAATGCGGTTATGGGCTATGAAAAGGCGGACGGAACGATACGCTACGGCAAAATGGATGTTTATGCAGATTACGAAAAGATGAAGTATGAAATCGGATTTGTACCGCAGAAAGATTTGCTCAGGGATGCAGATACGGTTTACGACACCCTATATAATGCGGTGCAGATGAAGATGCTGGAAGAAATGAGCGAACCGGAGCATAGAAGGCGTGTAGAAGAGATTATAGAATTGCTCGGGCTTGACAAACAAAAGGATACATTGGTCAAAAAGTTGAGTGGCGGACAGCGAAAACGTCTCAGCATTGCCATGGAATTTGCAGGTGATCCGCAGTTGTTCTTCTTAGATGAACCTGATTCGGGACTGGACGGAATTATGGCAAGAACTTTAATGGAGAAATTAAGAGAGATTGCCGACATGGGTAAGATTGTCATGGTCATTACACATGCACCAGACCGTGTGGCAGAACTGTTTGATAAAATTATTGTGCTGGCAAAGAGCAATACCGATGATGTAGGACATTTGGTGTTCCACGGCTCAGTGCCGGATGCATTTCGGTTCTTTGAAACAGATTCGCTTGAAGAAATTGTGAAGCGCATCAACAGCGTGAGCGAGGGCGGAGAGGGCAGAGCCGATGAGTTCATTCAGAAATGGGAGAGCAGGGGAAGAATAGAATGAGCGGAGAAATGAGTAATGATAAGCATATATCCAGGTTGGAACAGACCGGAATTTATATTAAGAAATGTTTTCGAATTTTCTTAAATGAAAAAGGATATAAGGTGTTCTTAAGTGTGGGATTGATTATGCTTTTGATATGCTGCGTGACAGGCGAGGAGATGTTTGTCGATGCTGATGCCACAAGAAACGGCAGCTTTGCAATTATGAGTGCCTGCATTTGGATTGGAATTTTTAATTCCATTCGTTCGATTTGTAAGGAACGTGAAATCCTCAAACGCGAACACCGAACAGGCTTACATATGTCTTCTTATGTGTTGGCACATGGGGTATACGAAGCAGTTATCTGTCTGCTGGAAGCAATGGTTGTACTTCTATTTACGCTGGCATTTAACTTCACAAACTTTCCGAAAGAGAGTGTGGTGTTTGCTCCGATTTTTGATTTTCTGATTAGTTATTTCCTGATTATTTTCAGTGCGGATACGCTTGGAATGGCAATTTCAGCATTAGTGAAGAACGAGAATTCGGCAATGACGGTCATGCCGTTTGCACTGATTATCCAGTTGGTGATGTCAGGTACCATATTTGAACTGAGTGGAATTACAAAGACGATATCTCTATTTACGACAAGCAGATGGGGGATTGCTGCAATTTGTGCGTCAGCCCGTATCAATGATTTGAGTTGGTTCTTTTATCATGAGGAATATGATTCGACAGTTGCAAATCTGACCGGACTGTGGCTGTACTTGTTCTTATTTGCCATAGCCGGTCTGGTGATTGCAACGCTTAGCTTAGAATTTATTGATCGCGATAAGCGATAGATTATGCTGCTTCTTCAAGAACAGGCTGTTTCTGTTGCTCGATATCCTTACGGAAAAGTAATTTAAATAGCGTACGCACAAGCGGCTGAATGAAGAACAACTGTGTAAAGAATGCAAACGGAAAGTTAAAGCATACGAGTTTCAACCAATTGGCAAGCAGCGTGAAGATGTTAAATCCTGCATAGTACGGATAGTACATAAATGCAGCAAGAAAACTCATTGCCGGACACATTAATCCTACAGTTGCACAGATAATGGCTGATTCAAAATGCATCGGGTGGTTTTTTCTCGGATCAAATACTTTAGAGGCAAGCTTGAAAGAAAGTGGGCTTCCCATGGTAAGTTCCAATACATAAGCAAGAATGAACTCGATGATGATGACAGCCCATATCGGACAAAAGATGCCGAACATGTAGACACCGCCTTGTTTGTTAATTGCTCCGATGACACTTGATGTCTGATTGACGGACATCAGTACAGAACCGTTCACGACATAGAGACTGTAAAATACATAGGCATGTACGGTGATTAATACGGTGAGAAAGGCAAAAACCATTCTCTGAGATTGATTTCTTGGCATAATAAACACTCCTTTTTTGGCATTAAAAAACACAAGTCGCTTAGCCGTAACTGATTCGTAACATTGTTCCGTAATCAGATTTACATGCTTTCGCACTACTTGTGTCGTTATGCCTTCATTATTCATTATTTACTTTTTTCAACTTCGTTAAGATATCATAAAAAACGGAGAAAAGTCAAGGGGAAGTTCAGAAAAAGATGACAATTGTAAATTGTAAATCTAATTTACATGTAATATATTACTTAATAGAATAAAGCAATCAATGGAAGAACCAAGTAGGGTGTTTGAAACGAGGAGGAAGAACAATGAAGAAAATTGTTGTGTACAGAAGTAAAACAGGATTTGCAGAGAAATATGCAAAATGGATTGCAGAAGCGTTAAAGTGTGACGTGGAAGAATTGAAGAAAGTATCTGTGAATAAACTGCAGGAATATGATGTGATTATCTACGGAGCAGGCGTTATGGCAGGCATGATGAATGACATGAAAAAAGTAAAAGCAATGCAGGCAAAACTCTTATCAAAGAAATGGGTTGTTTATGCAGTTGGTGCAACACCGGACAGTGATGAAGGAAATGTGTCAAACATTAAGAATGTAAATATGACGGATACAATGAAAGGTGTTCCTTTCTTCTATTTTCAAGGTGGAATTAATTATGACAAAATGGGATTTATACCGAGAAGTATGTTGCGCATGGTAGGAAATACACTGGAAAAGAAAGAAAATAAGACAGAAGCAGAAGTGGACATGGCGCAGATTTTCTCCAGTTCATTTGATAAAACAGACAAAAAATATATCGAGCCACTGGTTGCTTGCGTCAATGGATTGTAAGTTGCTATGAAATAGGGAGCATGAAATGAGACCATATGTAACAGTAAAAGAAAATAATATTTTGGATGAATTACTGGGCGCGTTGGAGCAGTCGCTGTATCGCTTCAAGGAGTATCGGGATTTGGCCGGAATTATGTTAGACGGCGGATTGTCACGCGGATACGGGGACAGGCTTTCAGAGATTGATGTGGTGCTGTTTCTGCATGAGACAGGATGCGCATATTATAAAGAGCATCAGACACCGACTGCACTTGGAATTACGAAGATAGACGGATATCTGTTTGACGTGAAGCTGCTGAATTATGAAGAGGAACTTGAGAAGAAGTATGATGATGTCGGACTGTGGGATTTGTCGTATGCAAAGATTTTATATGACCCGGAAGGTGCACTCCAAAAGTTATTTGATGATAAATTGCAGAAAAAAGTATTACCGGAACATGCAGGCGGCAATATGTTCAATGCATGGTGGTATTTTCGTTTGGCAGGTGATATCTGGATTAACAGAGGAGACAGTTGCCAAGGTCACATGATGCTAAATGAAGCGGTCAAGAAATTGGTATCGGCTTTGTTTCAGCTAAATGGTGAGTACATTCCACATGAAAAATGGTTGTTACATATGAGCCGAACATTGGAGTGGAAGCCGGAAGAGTGGGATTACAAACTGCAACAAATGATGAGTACAGGCGATATGTCACTTGCTGATTTGCAGGCACGCCAGAAATGTATTGAAGAAGTCTATAATGAGATAGATGCGCATTTGTGTGAATTGCTTGGTAATCATTCAGGACTGGGAACCATGTATCAGTATTTCTATGATTTGTTACCAAAGTTGATGCAAAAAGATTCCTATTCGATAGAAGAGTGGAATGAAGTCAGTGATATCGAGTCATTGCAGGGTGAACCGCTACATAGTTTATTTCATGTGGAGGGTGACAGGGTGATATTTGACAGGCAGAAGTTCATGACACTGGATGAGAGCCAGATGTATGAATGGTTCCTTACTGTGGTGAAGGCAGTAAGAACGGAACTGTAATTTGTGATTGCTAGGATTACGGTAATTCATTTTGTAACATTTATTTTGCAGAAATTCATTTTGAAGTCTTTTTAATATAATTTTTAATTGCAGCAAAACTTTCAGGACTTAAGTCGTGTTCCATACGGCAGGCATCTGCAAGCGCAATTTCAGGATCAACGCCGAGGCGAATGAGCATATCAGAAAGAATGGTATGACGCTCATAAACTGTCTCGGCTATTTTTTTGCCCGATTTTGTCAGGTTAATATAACCTTCTTCCGAAACTTCAATATGTCCGCTTGTGCGCAGGTTCTTCATGGCAACACTGATGCTGGGCTTAGAGTAGGAGAGTTCATTGGCAATATCAATCGAACGAACAACCGGTAATTTCTTGCTGAGAACGAGAATCGTCTCTAAATAATCTTCAACAGATTCTTCTGATTTGTGCTTGATATAGCTCATGTTTAATCCTCCTATGTGTGCAACGTTCATAGTGCCGCAGAATGTCTTTATACTTATAGTATAGACTAACATTTCGTGAAAGGGATTACAAGATGTTTCAGGTAAAATTATTTTGGGGAGTGAGTGGTTGAATTCCGGTTTAGCGTATTTAGTTGTTGGCGAACGGACGCCGGATGAAACAGATGAACACTATGACTTCCTCATTGCAAGCAGTAGAATTGGGCAACAAGGAAGCTATTTCTTCTGTCAGTTGCTATGAACAGAGGATTTC
>DATESB010000179.1:0-4364 GCA_035271065.1 Lachnospiraceae bacterium
TGTTTAATCGTTGCCACATCTTCCTCTGACAGAATGGACTGCATCTCCTTTGGAACCTTACCAAGAATCGGGATATCTCCCCACCAGTTCACGCTGAAAATCGCCATTTCATCCGTAAATGTAGCGGTTCTTGCCTCTTCAATTCCCTTATCGTCCAAGCTGAACGGCTCCCGTATCCAACCATTTAGCGCCATACCAATCTGTGGCTTCAACACAGCACATTCACGAATTTTAAGAACTGCTTTTCCATGACTGAGCAACACGATTTTTGTAATAGCAGGTAACAACTCCTCCGACTGTTCAAACGGAGCGTGCTCTCCCCATATGTATCCAAGGCCTGCAAAGCAGCCCGGCTCATTAATTGTCATCCAATACTTCACCTTGTCTGACAGCGCACGCACAACGACCTCTGTATATTCTGCAAAGTATTTTGGCATCTCTTCATTTTTCCAGCCGCCTTTATCATGCAGCCACATTGGTAAATTCCAATGAAACAGCGTACACATCGGCTCGATGCCTGCTGCCAGCAATTCATCCACCAAATTCTGATAGAATTGAATTCCTTTTTCATTGATGACACCTTCTTTGGGCATAATACGTGGCCAGCTGACGGAAAAGCGATATGCCTTCAAGCCCAATTCTTTCATAATGGCTACGTCTTCTTTATATCTGTGATAATGGTCACATGCTACATATCCATTCTCACGATGTTGAACGTGTCCGTCCCATAAAGCATCCCAGATGCCAAGTCCCTTGCCGTCCTCTTGATAAGCGCCTTCCACCTGATGTGCTGCACTGGCGGCTCCCCATAAAAAGTCTTTTGAAAATCCCATAGTATCTTCCTCCAAATATTTAATGTTTTATTTAAATAGTTCTGTCTCAGTGAATACTATTATCACATTTTTCTGTACTGCTATCAATGTCAATATCTCTTTATTTTTATTACTATTCTATTCAGGTTGACATCTCTAGCTATTCACGGTACAATGACCAATGTTAACAAAATATTATATCAGTCACTCGGTTTGATTCGAGCGACTAACGTAATGCTAGGGGAGCTTTTGCTGAGATTGTCATCCATGATGACTAACCCTCATGACCTGAACCGGATAATACCGGCGTAGGCAAGCAATTTTAAGGCTAACCCTCCCATTTCACACAAAAGGAGGATTTTTTATGTCAAAAAAAGAAACATCAAATCATTTCTACGTACGCCGTCTGTCATTTTGCGGTGTTGCGCTGGCACTTGGTACCGTCACATCTCTGATTAAGGTATTTCATTTTCCGTTCGGAGGCTCTATTACACTTCTATCCATGCTCTTTATCTGCTTAATCGGATATTTTTACGGGCCGGTTCTTGGGATATCCGTCGGCGTGGCTTATGGTCTGCTGCAGTTCTTCGTTGAGCCAATCCTTGTTCATCCGATGCAGCTGATATTGGATTACTTTCTTGCCTTTGGCGCACTTGGATTAAGTGGTTTCTTCTATAAGAAGAAGCATGGTCTGCTCATCGGCTATTTGGTCGGCATCACCGGGCGCTGGATATGTGCCGCACTTTCAGGCTACATATTCTGGAGTGAATATGCATGGGACGGCTGGAATGCATTTGCCTATACGTTAGTTTATAACGGTATCTATATCTATGCAGAAGGCATCATTACCATTATCCTGATTGCCCTGCCACCTGTTGCAAATGCAATCAACCGCGTGCGGGCTAGCGTAGCGGAATAAAATAAAAATCCCATTCATCTCCTATTGAGCAAATGTTACAAAATTGTTACAATCTATTTGTACTTAGCTAATACAAATAGAAATCACAAGGAGGTTATAGATATGTGCTTTAAGTTTTTGAGCAATTACTGCGATATTTTTACACTCATCCGTTACTGTTTCGGATGCTAACATACGATAAACAAGCGGCATAGTCATTCATCTTGACTATGCCGCTTTTGATTGTAAATACCAATGGAAAGGTAATCATCTATCAAACAGAAGATGGACTTACCCATATTGATGTCAAAATGGAAGAAGAAACTGTATCAAGAACTAAATAATCAGCGCCAGATAACCCCAGTCCCATATAACAGATTGGAAACTATGATCCAGATATTCTTCTATGTCATCATCGCTGTAACCGGTCATTCTGAAAATGACGGAAACAGCTGTCTTTAAATCCTCAAAAGTAAGTGCACCTGCCATATCCCATTGTAAAAACATCCACTGTCTAATAACTGCATACTCGATTGCAAGCCACTCTAGTTTCATGACCATATGATACATAGTACTGTCAGGCAGCAGACTTGATGAATAGAGTTCCTCACAAATCAGTATTCTCATCTTTGTTTCGTAGTTTCGCCATATTTCTGAAAAGCGGTCAAGTCTATCCTGTAACCCACGAAGTGCAGATTTCTTTTCATAATGTTCAGCTCGTAACGCTATGGGATTTAGATAGTCTGCATATATCTTTTTCTTACGATAGTTCTCAGCAATATCCAAGAGTAATTCATTGTCTTCCAAGAAGGTGTCATATGAAACTTCACCCTGAAATGACTTGCTTTTTTGTGCTTTTTCCTGCTTATCAGCCTGCAGCACGTCCGTCACCTGCATAAGTATGCCACTATCTTTATAAGCCAAGAAAGATTTCTCAGTCAGTGGTTTCTTCTCGTTCATTTCATACAAATCCAAAATCAGATAAAACAATACTTTCAAAGTTTTCGTCACCGGTAGCGTTTGATCTGATGCAATCTCTATGAACCAGTCTCGTATCATAAACTGAGTCTCCGATAATTCGGATGTTGACACCTCTTCCGTTCGACTCGTTGCTCCTACCTCTTCTGCAGAAAGCACGCAAAAAACATCCTTCGCCCACATACACTCCAATGCATGCTTGCAGCCCAGTGATAGTGCATACTCTACGCGACTTGAAAACTCATGCTTTTCTCTGGGAAATGTATGGCAGGTTTTCGACAGACACTCTTCCCCGTATTTCAAAACAAGCGCACACAGCCCTTGTTCATTTAGGAACGGACATTTACCATTTTCATTTAGTTTTATGGCATAATTCTCAAACTTTGGTTGTGCAAAATCAGACAAGTTAACGTCATCTGCTCGCCCACCTTCCAACACTTCCCTGTGCTTCTCTCTCGGCGCCTCTTCCGGCACTTTCATATCGTGCCACTTCTCGAACGTATCCTCATCCACCGCTATCGTCCACTCCTGACAACAGGTGAAATCACACGCAGAGGCTATACAATTAAATTCGTCATAATAGTCCGGCTTAAAAACTCGCATTCTATTCCCTTCTGTTTTCGTACATTATTATCTCATTATATCATACAATCTTTTGACCTCTTACAAATACGGAATGAAGAGACAAATCAGGATTGAGCAGCAATAAGTCGGCATCTTTTCCGGGTGTAATGCTTCCGGTCTTTTCATAAATGCCAATGGCTTTTGCAGGATTAACAGTGGCACATTTGACAGCGCTTTCAAGCGGAATTCCCATATTCACGGCATGTGTCATGCAGGCAAATAGGTTGGTGACAGAGCCTGCAATTGTACCATCTGCAAGAGTTGCAAGATTACCATGTACATTGACGGCTTGTCCGCCAAGTGTATAGGCACCGTCAGAGAGTCCGGCCGCCATCATTGTATCACTGATGAGAATAATTCTGTCATCGCCGAAGAGTCCAAAGGTCATGCGGACTGCGGAAGGAGCAACATGAATGCCATCGCAGATTAATTCAACATTACAATTCCCTGCATCAAAAGCAGCACCAATCACACCGGGCGCCCTATGTGAAAATGAAGGCATGGCATTATAGAGATGTGTTACATGCCGCATGCCATTGTCAAATGCATTCTTTGCTGTATCATAATCAGCAGTGGTATGTGCCGCTGAAATAATAAATTCGTCTTTCAATTCATGGATAAACTGTGTTGCACCGGGAAGTTCCGGAGCAAGCGAAACCAATTTAACAATTCCACCGGATGCTTCATTTAATTGTCTGACCAGAGAAGCATTCGGGGGAATCAGGTACTTCGGATTTTGTGCACCGCGTTTTTCATAAGACAGGAATGGACCTTCCAGATTTATTCCGACCAGAGCGGCTTCATCCGGCGCTGCCGTGAAACCGGAAGCAGCCTTACAGATACTAAGGAGCTTTGTGGCTTCCAGAGTCATTGTAGCCGGACAGATAGAAGTAATGCCGTTCTTTGCCTCATAGTGAGCGATAGTTGATAGTGCTTCGGTTGTTCCGTCACAGAAATCTTTACCATCGCAGGCATGAAAGTGAATATCAATCAACCCAGGAATTGCATATAAACCGGAAGCATCTATGATGTCTTCCGCTTGTTCCGATTGA
>DATESB010000180.1:0-17129 GCA_035271065.1 Lachnospiraceae bacterium
AGTTGTCGACCGTAAAATATCGAAAAGCAAAAAACCTCTAGTCATAAAACAGGAAACAAGGTATAATCAAGACATCAAATCTAAGAAAAATCACATGGGTGCATTCTACCCTTTTGTTTCCGAAAGTAATTTGACGCTATCTCGAAAACTGTCCCATTTGCTTTTCCTCTTTACTTGTGTTATAATAAATATAAATTGAACAAAAAGAACCGTCTTTTGAGAAGGGCTTTTGGTATTGCACCGTTTGGCGTTGTATGAAAAGCCCTTCTTTTTTATTTTATTTGCCTATGCTACTAATTTTAGCATTCAATATATTATATTTAGGAGGAAAAAATGATGGATATTATCACAGTTCAAAAACGCAATTCCGAGGAAAAAGCAAAAAAGTTAAGACGCGCAGGGTTTGTACCATGTATCATTTTTGGAGGAAGCTTGCAGGAGTCAATCTCCATCCAAATGGAAGAGGCTGTTGCACGGAAATTGGTTCGGTTCAAGCGGGAAGGCAGCAAGCTCCAATTGAATCTTGATGATCGAACCATCCCGGTTCAAATCAAAGGAATGGAGCAGAACACATTAAAGAACGAAATTGTTCATATCGGCTTCCAAGCGCTGAGTGCTGATCAAAAAGTGAACAGTGTCATCCATATCATTCTAAAAAATTCTGATATAATTGCCGGAACGCTGGAAAGGATGCTTCATGAAATCCCCTATGCATCTCTGCCTGCGGACATGATTGATACCGTAACGGTCGACCTTGAAGGAATGCCTGTAGGCACAGTTTTAACAGTTGCCGATATTCCGGAACTGAAAAGCGAAAAAATTGATCTACAGGTTGATACAAGCAGTATCGTTCTGCGAGTCAATGATAAAATACGTTCCGCAAAACGAGTTGCAGCAGAGGAAGCAACAGAGTAATTCTGCGGCGTAGCGATTATACTGAGAAAAGAGCTTGGATTGCCGTGCCGTGATAGGTATGGGCATGATAGGCTCTTTCTCTATTATTTAAAGGAGAGATATTATGCATTTAGTTGGTCTGGCAGTCAAACATAAGACTTTTGGACAGGGGGTTATAACGGAATCCTCCAATAAAATGGTGACGATTTGTTTTTCTCAAGGGGATAAAAAATTTATCTATCCTGACGCTTTTATCAATTTTTTAACGCTCAAGGATAAGTCCGTACAGAGTGAAATTAACGCCACATGGAATAGGCGTTTACAGGAGGAAAACGCACAAAAGCAAATACTTCAAGAGGAGCAGGAGCAACGTCAGCGAATACGCACGATGAAAATCGCTCCGAACTCTCAGGCAGCTTTTCATGTTGACAACACCGCCACCGATGAAATCTTTGCGTCCGGCATCGTGTCATCCGGTCATTATTTAAGTGGATATTCCAAAGGAGCGCCTCGCATTCCAAGCCGCCTAAAACCAAACTCAGCCTGCCTGCTGACGGAATGTCCCAAAGACAGCCCCGAACAGCGCCGAATTGTAGGCGCATTTATGGTTGAAGGAGATTTTCAGGGCGACCTACGCAGAGACGGAATGGTGAAAAGCCATAGCCAACACAAACTTCGTTTAAATCAGGAAAACAGTTTGATGTTCTGGAATTACTTTGACCATAGTGGAGCGATTCCCCCCTGGGGCGGTCCGGTGTTCAAATACTTTTCAAACAACACAATGCAGCAAATATTATTTGATATGAAAAAGGCGCTTTCCGGCACCGAAGATGAGCCTGTCATTAATGAATTTTACGAATATTTTTGTGAGATAAATCGCTTACCAGACATTGGAAAGGATACTCAGTGAACCGTTAAATTGAGAAGGGAGTGAGTTCATGAAACTGATATCAGAGTTTCTATTGGGGAGTTCCCCATACGTTTATTTGTTTATATTTTTCGGAAAATTATTTGAAGTTGCGCTGGCCTCTTTGCGCTCCCAACTGATTCACAAAGGTCAACGGCTTCCGGGCGCAATCATGGCTCTGTTTGAATACACCTTTTGGCTTTGTATCACTGCTTCTGCGTTAACCGGATTTACAAATGATCCCATTAAAATTATCATTCTGATCGCTGCTTTTTCAATCGGAAATGTTTTGGGATCAGTGATAGAAGAAAAAATGGCATTGGGATATTGCTCCATTACAGGTTTATTTTTAGACAAAAATGTTGCATTGCAGGCTGCGGCTCTTTTGCGTGAGCAGGGACACGCGCTCACAATAATTCCTGCAGAAGGAATACACGGCGCAGAACGAATTGCCATTTTAACAACCGCCAAACGAAAAAACGTTGCCCATATTAAAGAAACATTATTTTCTGTCGATCCAGAGGTTTTTCTCACTGTTCAAGCAACCCAGCAAGTAAAGGGTGCTACACTGGCGCAAAATCTAAAGTGAGGATACTCTGTGTTCATTTGAGCAGTCGCAACTTTTAAAAATCACAATGAGTGGAGGCGTATATGAATATTTTTATAACCTTATCAGAATATCTTTCTCAGCTACAGCAAATGAATCTGATTACAATCATTTTTCGGCTTGCACTTTCTCTGCTGCTGGGAGGCTTGCTTGGCACAGAGCGTGGTCTTAGAAACAGACCTGCCGGGTTTATGACCTATGTGCTGGTCGCTCTCGGCTCAACTTTGTTTATGCTGACCAATCAATATATTTCTCTCCTGTTTCCCGAGACAGACCCCACCCGCCTCGCAGCCCAAGTGGTAAGCGGAATTGGATTCTTGGGAGCCGGCACTATTATGGTCACAAGGAAAGATGAAATTAGAGGACTCACTACGGCTGCAGGACTTTGGGTAGCTGCTGGATTAGGTTTGGCCGTAGGGGTAGGGTTTTATTCCGGTGCCATCGCAGGCTGTGCATTTTCCGTTTTTTCTCTTGTGGGCTTAAAGAAAATTGATATTTACATTAAGCAGCACGCCAGAAGTATGGAGATATATCTTGAATACAGTTCCATGTTTTCCTTGCGCAAATTATCCCAGTTTGCAGAAAACCAAGGATACGAATTGTTTGATATTCAACGAGGAAGAGTGAAAACGCTGAAAGAAGAATTAGGAACGCTTGTTTTTTCCATAGACCTTGCTCAAAAAAAGAATCATCAAGAAGTATTGGAAAGCCTGTACACGATTGACGGTGTTGAATATACCAGAGAAATAGCTTAAATTACACAATAAGCGGCGAGGAGGTAAAATGTCCACACAAAAATCATCTAATTCTATTCAAGAAAATATATCAACGCAATTCTGTGAAATAGATAGCGTAAGGCACTATTTGGAACAATCCGGGAAAACACCGTTGCTTGATAAAAATGAGGAAAATCGTTTGGCCACGCTGGCAATACAAGGAGATGGTAAGGCGAAAAACAAACTAATATGCGCAAATCTACGGCTTGTAATCAGCATCGCAAAGAAATATGCCGTCCTTACACAATCTCTTTCATTACTGGATTTGATTCAGGAAGGAAACCTTGGCCTGATGAAAGCAGTAGACCGCTACGACCCAACTCTTGGGTTTCGGTTTTCCACCTATGCCACATGGTGGATTCGTCAAGCAATTACCCGTGGCATTGCGGATCAAGATAGGATGATTCGATTGCCGGTTCACCTTGGGGAAGATGTTCATAAGGTGTTGAAAATTTTACAAAAGTATAATTTGCAGTCAGAATCAAGCTATGAAAAGGTGGCGTCTATCACGGGTTTAACGGTAGAAAAAATTGAACAAATGCTGCAAATTGCACGACCAACAATATCACTTGATGTGCCGATTGGAGACGATGAAAATAGTTCTCTCGGCAATTTTGTGGAAGATAAGACTGCTGCATCGCCCGAGAGTATTGCAACTGATACTGTGATGAAAGAGGAAATTGAAAAGCAGCTGGGCACATTGAATCCTCGGGAACAAACAGTGCTAAATATGAGATTTGGGTTAAGTGGAAAGAAGCCCTGCACATTAGAAGAGGTTGGAAACCATGTCGGAGTTACGAGGGAACGTATACGACAGATTGAAGCGAGAGCATTACGAAAATTACGCCAGCCAAGCCGAAGCAAATATTTGAAGGACTTTGTGTAATTTTCAATGGACAAGGAGGCTAAACAGTGTCGCACTATAAGGAAGATGTTGCAGCTGCAACAAAATCTATGATCGAGAATGCACGCTTGCTCATACAAAGTTCTGAAGATTTGATCAAGGCTTATCAACCGGATCACCCCAATTACAAAATGCTATATTCGGCTTTTCACCGTCTAATGAATTACAGCAGCAATATAGATAGAGAAATCGGTGAGCTCAGTATGTTTTTGTGAGCAAATTTACGATGCTACATAATGAATGTGGATAATCGATAAAATCATGACCACTTCCTCTGTTGGTGTTTTGTTTCACCCACACGATAAAATCTGACTTATCACGTAATTGAGCCGTTGCATCTGTATCTTGATGCAACGGCTCTTAATTTGTTATAAACCGAGTATAGACCAAATATAAGTTGGAGCCGTTAGGGTAAACACCAAACAGGCGAACAAAATTGCCGGGGCGCTCCACTCAAACTGACCGTGTTTTCTATAGTCGAAGTACGCCATCCCCAATTTGGCGAAGAAAAATACCGCCAAAATGAGGTCGATTGCGGGGAATACCACCTTGTTGACCACTGTCTTAATCTGCCCGGAGGCATCGTTCCAAGTGCCCTCAATGGCGCCTGCCACATCTCCACCGGCAGCGAAAGCCGTGGTAGAAAACAGCATGGTGACCATGAGGACAAGGAGCAGTGCGAGGGCGATTTTCTTATACTTTGTCATATTGACCGCCTTTCTGAAATAAATATGGCCGCAGAATTTTGCAGTCCTGCGGCCTTAGTGTTTTGTTGTTTTACTTTGGATTTTTTGCGGAAACGTGCCAGTCGTCCCAAAGTGAGCCGCGAACGGTGAGGCTGTCGGTGAGATTGGCGGACAACATTCCGTCCGGTGTCCATCCGTCAATCAGCCATGTGTTGACGGTATAACTGCCATCCGGCATCCAAATCGGTGTGAAATGAGTACGGTTTTTGTAGGTGGAGTAATTATTTTTCTGAAACTCAAACCGCCCCGAGCCCATGCGCTCCAGCAGCCGCCAATAGGTTTCGTAGCGGAACTCAGGGAAATAGCTGACCGCATTTTGCGGCTGGGTGACGGCGGTGCTTTGGTTGGAGCTGACACTGCCGGTTACCGTCTGATTGATGCCGTAGCCTGACTTCATAGTGCGCCCGCTGGCGGTTGGATTCTTGTCATCGCACTTGATACTCATGGAGGCTGAAAGGCTTGCGCTGTAACGGTTTAGGTTAAACTCCCACCAGCCATGGTCACACCACCAGTACCCATCCTCCTTGTTGCCGTGGCGCACCCAATATTCCTGCCACCACGGTCGCCACACGCTCCAGCTTGCCGAGCTTTTCACCGCTCTGGATGGAATCGCAGCGGATTGGAAGCTATTATTGCGGTCATCGGCAACCGGGTTTGGCGGCGGATTTTTATCAAGGTCAACAATCTTACAGTTGATAGTGGTTTTGGTGGTGCTACCGGGTCCTGAGACAGTAACATAGATTGTCATGGTCTGCTCGGATAAAACGGCGCTGATTCTTGTTTTCTGTGTTGTGGTTTTTCGATGACCGAGAGGGGGTTATAAAAAGGGCGCTACGCAGGCGATTCTGACCTGCGAGTTCAAGTCATGTCTGACTGAAGATTTTGCCCTAAAACATCTATGAAAAAAGGGCTTCCACTTTTTCAAGTGAAAGCCCCCGAAAGGCGCATGGTTACTGGCTTTGTGAGCCAAAAATCATTATTACCTTCCTTTTTTGATGCAGGAAAAGAGACTTGAACTCTCATGGTATTGCTACCACACGGACCTGAACCGTGCGCGTCTGCCAATTCCGCCATTCCTGCGAACAAAGGTTATTTTATCTGTTTTTATGACTTCTGTCAACAGTTTTAGTATGATTTGTAAATTTTTTCTGTATCTCCTTCACGGTACGTTCACCTGTTATATCAAAAAGCGATTTGACGATTTTTAGGATTGCCTTTTTCGTTTCATCATCTATGCCT
Source organism: Lachnospiraceae bacterium (assembly GCA_035271065.1). Classification (GTDB taxonomy): domain Bacteria; phylum Bacillota; class Clostridia; order Lachnospirales; family Lachnospiraceae; genus JAAYYM01. The sequence continues at coordinate 6,074 of DATESB010000180.1, forward strand.
CTTGCGGCTTCAAAAACATTTTGCAAGCTCTTTTTCCATTCTGCACCAAACTGAAATACATTAGAAGCTTCTGATGCTGACACGACTTCATAGAGCGTATCGACGAAAGCATGTGTTTGCTCTTCCGACATGGATAAAACCCACTCATTCAATGCCGCATCACGTATCTTTCTGCCTTCTGTCATACCCTGTGAGCGAATAAATGTATTACCGTCTATTTTCCAACTATAAGCATTGTGCTGCAAAAGACCAATTCCCTTGCTTTCCACCACTTCATAATCGCTGTGGTCTTCTAATAACATGCCAACAATAGAGGAATGAGGAATATATTTGTGTACGCGGTCTGCTATTTCCTCATAATGACCTTTTTCACGAATTTCAGGACGAAATCCCGGGCCATCATGATTAAAAATCTGCAATATCTTTCTTCTGGCTTCCGGCTTGCAGTTCATAGCTGCATAAACTACCAGATTTCCACCCTTGGAATGGCCGCCGGCATAGAAGTCTCCACCAATATATCCAGCTACACGATCCATATATTCTGCTGCCAGATATTGACTGTGCAGGGGTTTTGAAAATGCCAGATTAAAGTCTTCTTTCCAGCCGATGATATTTGCATCCGTACCGCGATAGGCAATATAGATGTTCTTATCCTCTAAAATATAGGTCATGGCCGAAAACTGAGTTTCCTCGCCTTCATTAATGATATTCACATAATAATTCATTTTCAGGCTGCCAAAGCGCACTGATTTCGCCGCTTCTGTAAATAGAGATGTATTGTCTTCCCGATACCAGTAATTATCCAGAATGATTTCCCAATCCGGACTTTCATATATACTTTTGATACTAACCGGTGAATTGCGTTCTTCCAGTCCAGGCACAAACTTCTCATAATGCAGATAAACCAGCTGAGACAAAACTAAACTGTCCACCTCATTCAGTGGGCGCTCCAGCATACTGTATTTTCCCCAATCTTTTACATAATCAATAATATTACCCATATTAACAACCATTCCTTCCTCAAAATCCTACTTTGATACAAATACAACTAATATATTTACCATACTAATATAACTATCACTCTAATACAAAATTCCGTCATAATACAGTAGTAATAACTGCACTACTCGGCTATAACTGTCCATACCGTCCTCCACGCCGTTTAACGTTAAGGTTGTTTCCAAGAAGGTGTCGGCAGCCGCCTTCACTGTTTCTGTGTCCAATACCGCTTTTTCCTCTACATCTTCCCATGCCTCCTCGGTTAAAAACCGAGTATCTTCGAATACCTGCTGACTAATTTGCGGATGTGCGTAATATATTTCTTCTCCGCCCTCGCCAAGTGCCTGCATGAAATCCCAGTTTAGATAGCCGATTACACTCAGGTAGGCACTATACCGAAACAGCTCATCTTCTGCGTCCACGCAAGCCAAATATCCAATAAAGTTGGCCTCGTCCTCCAAAATAAACCCTTTTAAATGAGACAATTCATGACACATGGTAACCGGCATATTCGTGATATACATTTGTCCGTTATAATTTGCCTCCATGGAAAAGGGGAAATAATAACCCATAATGTATTGCTGGCTGTAGAATCCCGATGCTAAAAGCTCCTTTGGATTTGGATAATACCCCTGCAAATTAGCATACTGCTCTCCCAAACGCTGCATTTGCACTTTTGCCTGTGATTTCAGGTCTCCGTCATAAATAATATACCCTTTTTCATCTCGCTGGAAGCAGGGTGCCAGTGCATTGGCCTGTTCCACCACATAATCACGCAAAATCGTAATTTCTTCCAGTCCATAATTTTCCTGTTGACCTGCACCAATGGAAAAGCGTTCTGTAATAGGCGGGTTTTGATACAAAAGAAAACAGTTCAACGTCATAATCATACAGACAATTCCAAAAATCCAGTAAATAACCAATGCATATTTTCTATACCAACGCTTGCTACTGCTGGAAAGCCTTTTCCTAAAAAGTCCGTACACAATTCCCCAGAAAATCAACACAATCAGTAAGACAACTGCCAAATAAAGCATCCATTCCCCTACGGAAAAGGAAAATAACCCGGTTATTCTTCCATATGTTGCTACCCACAAAGGAAAAACGTGGTTTACATAATACTCGCTAAACGTTTTCCAAATTCGCCCAACTATATTCAGTAAGATTGCCAATCCTAATAATACAGACGGCACTAATAATTTCCACTTTTTCAATTTAAGTTTCTCCACCAATAGTCAATTAATCATTTCACAACTCAAATTTATTCATAACATAGTTCCTACAGTACTATATTAATACAAAGCCTCCTGGTCAAGAGAACTCCTATGAACCCCTTGTTTTCTAAACTTTTATCAGTTAATCAATTTCTGTGGAGTGGCCCGCTCCTCTTCTTATTAATGGGAACACATCTCTATTTTACCATAAAACTTGGTTTTCCACAGAAAAATATACTAAAAGCAATTCGAATGTCCATAACTCCACCTGAAAATAAAGAAGGCGGGAACTTATCGGTCTTTGCCACACTTTCTACCACTTTAGCGGCTACACTTGGAACTGGAAACATTATTGGTGTTTCCACTGCCGTCGCCCTGGGCGGTCCGGGTGCCGTCTTCTGGTGCTGGATTACTGGCATTCTGGGTATGGCTACCGCTTATGCGGAATGCTTCTTAAGTGTCCGCTTTCGCAACCGATTAAGTGACGGTACCTATCAGGGTGGTCCCATGTATGTATGGGAAAATGGTTTACATAATGTTCCTATAGGCAAATTGTATGGTCTTCTGACTTTATTGACTGCGTTTGGCGTGGGCTGCACCACACAGGCCAATGCCATCACGCAAACAACCTCGTTAAGTTTTGGTCTCAACCCGCATATCGCCGGTTTTCTGGCTGCTATTGTTGCCGGTTTAGTAATTCTTGGTGGGATTCGTTCGATTGGGAATGTCTGTGTTAAAATTGTACCAGTGTTGGCGATACTCTATACAGTAGGTTGTCTTTTTCTTTTATTTATCAATCGGGAAGCATTTCTGCCTGCTGTGAAGCTTATCCTTTCACATGCACTTGCACCACGAGCTGCCATAGGCGGTGCCTTTGGCTCCTCTTTGATGATTACTGCCCGCTACGGAATTGCCCGAGGACTTTTCACCAATGAAGCCGGTATTGGTACATCTGCTATAGCAGCTGCTGCTTCCGAAACAGAGGAGCCCGCACATCAGGCTTATGTTTCCATGACGGCTGTTTTCTGGGATACCGTTGTCATGTGCCTGCTCAGTGGTCTGGTCATTGTCACCAACATGATTTTGCACCCGGCTTCTCTAATGGGTGTCAATGAAGCCGGCTGGACCGATGCCGCCTTTTCCTATCTCCCATTATTCGGAAATGTCTTTTTATCCCTCTGCCTGGTTGCTTTCGCCATAACTACTTTAATTGGCTGGTCTTACCTAGGGGAGCAGGCCTTTCGTTATGTGACCAATCAAAAGGGAATTGCCCTTTACAAGACAGCCTATATTGTCATGATTTATATTGGTGCCGTGTTACCGCTGAATTTAGTCTGGGAATGTACTGATTTGATTAACGCACTAATGGTATTGCCAAATGTAGTCGCACTGTTTCTGTTGCAAAAACATTTACATGCCTAGGCATTCGATAACGAAGCATTATCGTTTTTGCAATAACTATAATTTATATAATTTCTTCTTTTTCATCAAAAACCTTGTTATTTTTTCACAAAATCTGTATACTTATACTATCTGTATTGTATGTCGGGAGGTAGACCTATGCATAAGATCAGCGAAGACTTATTTCAGAATGCACTGGACCTGAATGAAACAATCGTATACGAATATCATATCAAGGAGGACGTCATCAGTTTTTCGGAGAATGTGAAAAATCATATTCCGTTGCCGCTGCGTGTTCCTTCTTTTGTGGAAAAGATGAATGCCAGAGGCAAGATTCATCAGGATGATATGCCGAAAGCGATTGCATTTTTCAGTGCAAAGGATAACAGTGATAAGGTGTATATGGACTATATCCGTTTCCTGAATTTTGGTGGAGAATATCGCTGGTATCAAGTGAAAGGTCGCCTGATTGCCAATGATAAGCAAGAGGCTGAACTGTTATATGGCACTTTGACCTATGTGGATGAAGAGACAAAACAACAGGATGAACTCTCAAAATTGTCGCGAGATCCGCTGACACATATGCTAAATGTGGATGCAGTGGTATCATCCGTACAGGATTATCTGAAAGCAATCCCGCAGGAAGTCATTCCTAATCTAATGGTGGTTGATATTGATGATTTTCAGTCGTTAATTGAGATACATGGTGAGGTTATTGCAGATGGTGTCATTACAGAAGTGTCACGTATTCTTAAGAGAGCCTTTCGTGCAGCGGATATTATCGGTCGCCTGGACAGCGGACGGTTTGTTGTGTGTATGAAGGGAGTCAGAGCACCTCATGTTTTATTGGAGAGAGCAGCATACATCTGTCAGACAATCAAAGAGGTATGGAGTGATTTTGAAGAGAGTTGCGCGCTGTCAGTCAGTGTCGGAATTGCCTCTATGCATATTGAGGAAGCAGATTTTGCAAAATTGTATGAGAAGGCCTTGTTAGCCTTGGTAGATGCCAAGGAAAGTGGCAAGGATACCTATATTTTGTATGCAAGTGATATGGAACGTATGGATCATACCATTAATCCGGTACTCAGTACAAAGGAAATGGAATTGGTCAAGAATATATTGAACCCGATGTGCGCATGGGCTTATGCAGTAGATGAGAATTATCAATTGCTGTATCGCAATGATTTGTTACAGGATCGTATCGGCAATGAAGGTTGCGGCATTTGTTATGTGCAGAACAAAGGATATGATGAACCATGTCCGGATTGTCCGCTTAAGAAGATGCGGGAAAATGAAAGCGCAATGGATTGTGAAGTATATTCACCTTCTCTCAGAACGGTACTTCCGATGCGTACCACAAAGATTACAATGCGTAATGGTAAGAATGTTTATTTGCTGGCGTCGGTAAAGGAAGACATAGATACGCAGATTGCAGCGCTTAATGAGAGTACAGAACGTTTTCAAGAGGCAATCTATCAGGTACAGAATATTATCTGGGATGTCAATGTGTCGAAGAATACCTGTGTCCGCATTAAGGAACAGGATGTCATGTCGGTAGTGGATACACGCATTGAGAATTACGAGAACTTGCGTGAATTTTATAAAAAGCATGTTGTGTTCCGCGAAGATTTGGAAGAGTTCAACCAGGCAACAGATCCTCGCTATTTAAAAGAGGCTGTTAAAACCGGTAAATCAATTGTTTGTAAGGAAGTCAGATTACATACTGCAGAAGATACTTACGCGTGGTATTCGATTTATACAGTGCTGGAACAGGAAACAAATAAAGACCAGGATATGCGTGTGTTTATCATTTCACTCAATATTGATGAGTCTAAGAAACGTTATCTGGAAATGATTGAGACCAATATCAAGTATGAATTGATGAAATCCCAGAGTTCTATTCAGAAGGAGATGGCGCTGAATAACGAACGGTATGAGAATGTCAATGAAATGACGGGTGTTCTTGTGTTTGAATATAACAAACCTGAGAATAAATATTATTTATGCTCCATGTTTGATGAAGTGTTTAAGGTGGACAAGTCAATGCTTGTGGATGAATGGTCGTTGCTTGACAGTTTACGCTGTCATGCGGATGATCAGGATGCGTTTGAAGCGTTTAAGGAGAAGGCAAAGAAGGAATATCAGACACAAAAGATTACAGTGCGTTTATATAATCGATACGATACGGCAATTTGGTTTACGGTTGTCTTGCAGATGCTTCGCGGACTTAATAATGAACCGATTCGTTTTTTGGGCACGTTACAGAATGTCAATGCAGAAATGGAAGTCAAAGTGGAAATGGAGTATCGTGCTGATTATGATTCGCTGACCGGACTCTATAACAGTGAAGCATTTTACCGCAGAGTTTCCGAGATGATACATCTGAATGCAGAAGACTCATTTGTAATGCTTTCCGTTGATATAGACCGCTTTAGGATTATCAATGACCGATTTGGTATTGATGTGGGAAATAAGAGCCTGCAATTGCTTGGTCGTGCAATCAAAGAAACACTTCCGCGTATGGGACTTGCCAAGAGATATCAAGGAGATACCTTTAGTATCCTATTGGTTTATCAGAGTGATCAGAGTATACTGGATTATATGACGAAACTGTCTGATAAAGCGGCAGAATATTTTGATAAACAGTGGAATGTCAGTCTGTCTTTCGGAATATATAAGATTGTAGACAACTCACTGCCAATCAGGCTGATGTGTGACCGGGCAAGAATTGTCAAGAAACAGATTAAAGGTAATTCGCTGGCCAATTACGCGGTGTATGATGATAAGATTAGATTACAGCAGCGTGAGCAGGCGGAGATTGAGAGCGAAATGAATGCTGCTCTTGCAAAGGGAGAATTCTTAATGTATCTCCAGCCGAAGGTGGATGTCAATACCGGCAAAATCAGCGGCGCAGAGGCATTGGTTCGTTGGAAACATCCCATCAGAGGGTTGCGCGTACCGGCTACGTTCTTGGATTTATTTGAAAGCAACGGATTTATTACAAAGTTAGATCTCTATATGTGGGAAGAAGCCTGCAAGTATCTGGTGAAATTGAGGGAACAGGGAATAGATTTGCCGATTTCCGTCAATATTTCCAGAATACATATTCACAATACGGATTTAGTTCCGACTTTGCTTGGATTGGTTGAAAAGTATCAGTTGGAGCCACGTATGCTGGAACTTGAAATTACAGAGAATTTATTTATTGATGATGTAACAGAATTATTCAAGCAAATGAACAGACTGAAGGAAGCCGGATTTGTAATACAAATGGATGATTTCGGTTCCGGATATTCATCACTCAATATGCTGCGTAAAGCGCCGGTGGATGTGCTGAAGATAGACCGCTTCTTCTTAGATGAAATCATGTCTACGGAGCGCGGTAAGATTATTGTAGAAACTTCGGTTCGTATGGCAAAGCAGTTGGGATTGATTGTTGTAGCAGAAGGTGTTGAAACGAAAGAACAGTTAGAGTTCTTACGTGGAGTCAATTGCGATACGGCACAGGGCTTTTATTTTTCAAAGCCGGTACCGGTGGATGAATTTGAAGCGCTCTTGCAGAACGGAACGGCAGAAGGTAATTAATTTTATATGGAAAGGCACTTTGACGTAGGCGAATTCATACAATGTAATAAACCAACTTTGAGGTGTTCTTTTGAAGGCTTTTCAGAAACCGTTATCCTCAGAGGAAGAGCATTTGTTTATTGAACGATACCGTCAGGGCGATGAAGAAGCAAGGAATATCCTGATTGAGCGCAATCTCAGACTGGTTGCACATATCGTAAAGAAATATCAATATGTGGATGAAGAAACAGAGGATATGATTTCCATTGGCACGATTGGATTAATCAAAGCAGTTACGACCTTTGATGCGGATAAGGGGAGTCGGCTTGCCACTTACGCGGCACGTTGCATTGACAATGAATTGCTGATGATGTTTCGAACAAAGAAAAAGAGCAATCGTGACGTGTCAATACAGGAGCCAATCGGAACAGACAAAGAGGGCGATGAAATCAGTCTGATTGATGTGATTGAGAGTCCACCGGAAGACATTGTCGATAAGATGGAACTTGCCAGTGATATCGAAAAGTTATATGATTATGTAGAACATCATTTAACAGAAAGAGAAAGAGAAATTATAAAGCTTAGATACGGACTTTTTCAGGGGGAAGAAAGCACGCAGCGTGAGATCGGAGCAAAACTCGGTATATCAAGGAGTTATGTTTCGCGCATAGAAAAGAAAGCTTTATGGAAATTGAAAGAGGCGTTTTCTAAATGAATGACAAGAAAAAAACAATATTCGGAATTTTAATCGTCGTGCTTGTATTTGCACTTGTACTTGAGACTATCATGGTAATCGAATACAGAACGGCGGTTACGACTGTATCGAAACAATTAGAACGTGAAAGAGCAGAACATGCGGTGGATGCCGAGACTGCAACTGCAACAGCAAAAGTCGAGAAAATCAGTCAACTGATTGACAAGTATTATCTGTATGATGTAGATGAGGAAGCTGTAGAGAATGGAATGCTCACAGGAATGATGTGGGGACTTGGAGATATTTATTCCACTTATTATGACACAAAGGATATGGAGAAAATCAATCTGCACATGGAGGCTGAGTATTCCGGAATTGGTGCAGTGATGACAACGGATTCTAATTATGGACTGACTATGATTGTCAAAACATATGCGGGAAGTCCAAGCTATGAAGCGGGCATGATGCAGGGAGACTATATTGTAGAGGTTGACGGAGAAGATGTGTCAGCACTGGATCTTTCAACAATTGTCTCAAAGATAAAGGGTGAAGAGGGAACGCCGGTCTCATTAGAAGTATATCGCGTAGAAGAGGATGAATATGTTACATTTGATTTGGTGAGACGCCGTGTTGAAATTCCTTCTGTAGCAGGTGAAATGCTAGACGAGCGTATTGGATATATTCAAATAGAGTCTTGGGATATGCTAACCAATTCGCAGTTTCAGACAGTGATGGAACAACTGCTGTCAGAGGGAATGAAAGGACTTGTGGTAGACGTCAGAAACAATCCGGGCGGTCTTGTCAATGCAGCGGCTAATGTACTGGATTACTTTGTGGAAGACGGCGGCAGATTACTATATTCAGTTGATAAAAACGACAAAGAAACCGATTATATGGCTCAGGATGGCTTGGACTCGGATATTCCGTTGGTGGTATTAACAAATGGACAGTCGGCATCTTCTTCTGAGATATTTGCGGGAGGAATACGTGATTATAAGGCGGGAACGCTTGTAGGAGAGAAGACGTTCGGTAAGGGAATTGTACAGAATATCATCGATATAGGCAATGGCGAAGCCATTAAACTGACAGTTGCAGAGTATTATCTGCCGAGTGAAGTATGTATCCACGGGGAAGGAATAGAGCCTGATGTGAAGGTACAACTGCCGGAGGCACTTAAAAAGCAGTCGGTTATATCGCATGAGGAAGATAATCAATTACAAAAGGCAATAGAAATACTGGGAGATAAAATGGAGTAATGAACAGGTAGACACAAGGAGGAGGAGCAATGCTATTTGTTAAACAGGGGGATTTAAAGATTGGGATGCGGCTTGCTAAGCCGATTTACAACAAAAAGGGCGTATTGTTGTATGACCGTAATTCGAAGTTAACGCAACAGGGTATTGAATCAGTTAAGAACTTTGGTCTGATTGGTATCTACATATTGGAGCCGGCAGAGCCATTACCGCCTATGACACAGGATGATATTGAATTTGAGCGGTTTCAGACAATGTGTGTGTTCTCCATACAGGAGGAACTGCAGGCAATTAAGGAAAAGTTCAAATATCAAAAGCTGCCGACAATTGCTGATTCGATTATCAGAGGTTACGGAAGGCTGGATCGCAAGATAAATTTTGTGCAGAATCTGCGTAGCAATGAGGATTACGTGTACAAGCATTCATTGAATGTTGCAATCCTGTGTGCCATGATGAGTCATCAGTTGAATATGAGACGCGAGGAGCAGGCGGATACGATAGCAGCAGCAATTGTTCATGATATCGGTAAACTGAACATTCCGGATGAACTGCTGAAAAAAGGCAATAATCTGGATGCATCACAAATGAACCAGGTGCGTCACTGTGAGTTCAGCGGGATTGATCTGGTGGATCAATCATGTCGCTCTTATTCACCGGCTATCAAAAGAACCGTACAGCAGGCCTACATACAATTGGATGCTTTCCGCAATGAAAAACCGCTTGACATGGGAAAAACAGTTCTGGGTGCCAAGATTTTAATTGTGGCTGAGGTGTTTGATACCATGACAGCGATGAGTTATTATGATGAACCGTCTTCTGAAATAGCAGCGTTACGCTATCTGATGGAGAACCCGGAGATATTTGATGACAGAGTGGTGGAAGCATTGATTAAGAGTGTTAATTTCCTGAGTGAAGGATGTTGTGTGGAACTTTCCAATGGGGAAAAGGGACTTGTGCTTGCAGCCAATGAGTCTGATATCCTGAAGCCAATGATTTTATTGTTTAAAGACAACTCTATCATTGATTTACGGCAGCAATTGATTTATGATGATTTAGAGATTAAAGATATTATGAAAACACTGGATAATCGACATGTTATGAATGAAGATGCAGTGAAACAGTTTCATGCAACAGAAGACCGCTCATAATGAGCGGACTTCTGTTCCTAATAAAGTCTGGCAAGGGCAAATAGATTCACTTCTGATTGAGGGTGTTCATACCCGGAACCGCCATCTGCCAAAATTCCACTTATACAACAAGAAACAGAACGGAAGGTCACTTAAAAACCTATAAGGAGAACTGAAATTATGTTCAGTAGTATTATGTCAGGTGCCGTGAGTGGCATTGACAGTTACATTGTGCACGTTGAGGTGGACATTGCTGTTGGCATGCCTTCCTTTGACATGGTCGGCTTTTTGGGGAGTGAAGTAAAAGAGGCACGAGAACGAGTCAGAACCGCACTTAAAAACACCGGGATTTCCATGCCACCAAAGAGGGTTACGGTCAATTTGGCACCCGCTAATATCAGAAAACAGGGAGCCGCATTTGATTTGCCGATGGCAGTGGCTATTCTTTGCTCGCTTGAGGCAGTACAGGTGGTAGAGGTGGAGCATACGCTGATTGTTGGGGAACTTAGTCTGGATGGAAAAGTGAATGCTGTTTATGGCGTATTGCCGATTGTAATCGGAGCAAAAAATGCAGGGTGTACAAGATGTATTGTACCGAAAGAGAATGCCAGAGAGGGTGCGGCAATCAAAGAGATTGAAGTGATTGGCGTCGATAGTTTGCAGGAAACGGTTGATTATTTGAACGGAACCGGGAAATTGGAACCGGAACTGTTTTCATGGGATGGCGAAGTAGATTGTGGACACAGGGAACAGGATTTTGCAGATATAGAAGGACAAGCAGGTGCAAAACGCGGACTTGAAGTC
>DATESB010000181.1:0-8851 GCA_035271065.1 Lachnospiraceae bacterium
CCTGTGATATTTAGTATAACAAAAAAGTGTGAAAAAATCAAAAGTTTTTACTTGAAATTAGTAAAAACTTTCGAAAAAATGTCCAATCCATTATAAAAATAAGCTCTTCGACCCCGCCAGTCTCTCATCTGAACAATCTGGCTTTATTATGAAAAAACAGATGGAAAAATCTCCATCTGCTTCATTTTATTCTAAATAATTAAAGATCAAAAGTTCTATATAACCAAGTTCTGCTGTCAACTAACATATGTAAAATTCGGATAATGATCACTGACTGCTTTATATGGTCAACAATATAATATATCTTATAATTCCTATAATACTCTTGCCGGATACCCAGTTCTGCAAGTTTTGTGTCTTCATCAAATTCATTTCGTTCCGGAAACATCTCAAGAGAATGCATCTTTTCCTTGATTCCCCGAATTGTATCAATTGCAGCTTGAGGATTTCTCAATTCATAAGCCATGTAATCTCCAACTCTTTCTAAATCAATTTCTGCCAATTCTGTAATTTCAATTTTGTAAGATTGCATTAGTATACTTATTCTCCAGTCTTTCGCATACGGAGTCTAGGCTCTTTGTCTTTCCCTGCTCTATCTGTTCATAACCGGCTAAAACCAGATTACGTACTTCCTGCTGATTCATTTCCATACTATTTTCACTTCTATTTTCAGTAGCCTCCATATGAACTGCCCCTTTCTGTTGTAATAATCATGCAATACTTCTATAATCATAATACCCCAATTACACTCTATTTACAACAATTAGTCATGAGAAATCTAATCCTGTGCTTTCAATTTCGTCTATTTTATCTTCTTTCTCTGTTTCATCCATAATACTTGCAAATGTCGCAAATTCCATTGCTCTCTCAAAGCATCCCATCTCACCATCATGATTGAAATCAAACAGTCCACCGAATAGTCCTGCCATACTTATTTCCTCCTTTTTACCAATCCTCGTCATATTCTCCTTCGTACTCATCTTCCCAATAATCGTAAGCATCATCATACCCATCATCAAAATCACCATCTCCGAATTCTTCTGCCCATTCATCTGCAAAATCATCAGGATCATCATATTCATTTACATCATATGCGTCGTATTTATAACTTTTTTGATTTGTCTTCTTATTTGTAGACTTTGAATATGTAGTTGTCTTCTTAGTTACTGGCTTCGGTTTATGACTGCTACAATACTTGCTACCACTTGCCGCCTTAGAGTTGCAGCCTGATAATGCACATATCTTAGCTGCTGATACTTCAAGTGGTGATAAAAGGGTAATACTAATTATTGCAATTATAATAGTTACAAATAATGAATTCTTTCTTTTCATGGTTTTGTCCTCCTCGAAATTGATTTCTTAGTTTACTTCCTAATTTCTATCTTAAGTTTACTCCAAATGATGTCCAATAAACGCCCCTTTAAAAAAGCGCCTATTTACGCGGTTTTTCTGAACATCCTCGTATGTATGTTCTAAAAGGCACTATATTTTGCATAACAAAAAAGAGCCCGAAGGCTCTTTTATTCAACAAAGAGTTTTATGCTGGTTCTCTTCTTTTCATATATGGATCTCTAAAGTAGGAACCCATCAACTGCAGACACATCATGCTCCAGATAATCGGTTCACAGATGATAACACCCCAATATCCCAGTTGTGGTATAAATATCGTTACAAAAATGATCTTTCCTGCGAATTCAATCAGACTTGAAACCAATGGCATTGCCTTCTGTCCGACTCCTTGTAATGTATACCGAAAGATAAACATCGTTCCGAGCACACCGTAAAATGGTGCATTGATAATCATATAATTCCTGCAATTGGCAATTACACTGCTGTCTGTTGAGCCGGACAGCAACACAGTTAATGGTTCTGCAAAGAAAATCATCAAAATCGCAGCAGTAATTCCCCATGCAAAAGAACAGATAATCCCTGCTTTAACACCTTTTCTAATACGGTCTTTTTGGTCAAGTCCTCTGTTTTGCGGAACAAAGACTGCCAGAGCACCTGCAATTGATGTACAAGGCAGCATGATGAAGAAATTAATCTTTCTCGCTGCAGTATGCGCAGCAATCACTAAGTAGCCAAGACCATTAATAGATCTTTGCAGAACTACATTTCCGATTGAAATAAATGCTGTAATAAATCCAACCGAAAGTCCCTGCGCAATCAATTCCTGATATAATCCTGCGTCATACTTAAAGTGTTCTTTCTTCGGCACCAGATAATTCTTTTCCTTTGCAATATAGATGAAGCAAAGCACTGCTGCCACGCCTTGTGCTATTACAGTTGCCCATGCTGTTCCTACGATTCCTGTCTTCAGAACAATAATGAAGAACAAATCCAATACCACATTCAGTACGGATGCAATAATCAGAAAAACCAGCGCCATAAAACTATCGCCTACTGTACGCAACATTCCGGCACATGTATTATATGCAATGGTCACTCCTATGTACACGGTAATCACGGAAATATAGGAATATGCCTCGCCAATAATCTCAACCGGGGTATTCAGTAATTGTAACAATGGATATAACCCAAAATGGGCAATCATCATAAGCAATACTGTAATACCGATACTGATCGTAATCATTCCTGCCACAGATTTCTTCAGCGTTTCCATATCTCCGCTTCCGTAATTTCTGGCGGATACAATGCTCATTCCGCTTCCGACACCGGTTGCAAAGCCAATCAGCAGACCATAAACCTCCGAGCAGGCTCCCATGGCTGCTAAAGATGTAATGCCGAGTACATTGCCAACTATAATGGTGTCAACGGTATTATATAGTTGTTGAAAGAGGCTTGAAACCAAGATTGGTAATGCAAATATCAATAATGGCTTAACAATTTTTCCTCTGACTAAGTCCACTTCAAAATTCATGTGACTGCTTCCTTCTCAGTTAACTTTTTATCTTATCGTTCAATCTTCTTCACAAATTTCATCAATTCAGTTATCACTGTTTTGACATCCTTGTCAATCCACCGTTTATCTGATTGTTCTAATGCTCTGATGTACTCTTTATCTCTAAAAGTTATGTCTAATCGTCGTACAATATCTTTCCCCTGCGTTTCTCGCATCTTGGCATCACTGAAAATGTAGGTATCCAAAGCGTTATACAATCTCTCCATCTGTACATGGTCTTTCAGATAATACATATCGTAAACATCTTTAAATCTTGTAGAAAAAGTTCCAAATCTTAATAATGACCTTAGTTTCTCGGAAAACATCTGCTCATTTGAATTAATTAACAGACTAGCTCCTTCGTCATCATATGCTATATCGAAACAATACTCTTCCTGTTCCAGTTCAAGTCTATTATGTACTCCTAAATCAATTTTACTTCTTACTTTATTTCCTTCCATATCTTCAATTGTTATATTGACACGCTTACCTCTATAATCCTGTTGTTTCAGTTCTTCTATCCTTCCAATCCTGGAAAATCTAATTCCTTCAATACAATTTAACTTATCTATAAATATATCTATAGCATCATCTGCCAGCGAATATCTGATAAAGTCAATATCTAAATCCTGTGTTGCTCTCCGAACGTTTCCCGTCTTGCTTCTCATTACAACACCACCTTTTATGGTGACATTTCTATTAAGAGTTCCTTTCGAAAGTGCCATCAGAACTAAATCCTGACAAACCTTTGCCGATGCATTATCGCCTTCATATCCCCTGCCCGCTTCTTCTTCAATAAGCTTCTGTATATTTATTATAATACCTCTTTTCTTATCGTCTCCATGACCATTCGTGTCTTCGGCAATATATATGCATAATCCGATACTACAGCAACATCAATTTCATTCACGATTTTTCTATAACTCACTATCAGTTCCTTATATAAATCAAAAGAAATTTTGCTCCTGTTTCGTATTAGTTCTACCAATAGACGTTCTTTGCCGTAAATCATGATGTCTATTCCATCATGATTCATAGTGATTGCCCCAAGGCTTACAGCACCACTATTGTCAAAAATCTGTTTTACTCTTGAATCCGTAATTTTTCTCTTTCCTTTTGGTGTTGCAATATAATATTGATTAGGAATCGTGTCAGTCAAACCATGATAATAAAAAGCACTGTTCAGCGTAATAATTGCCTCTGGATACTTTTTTGTTATGATCTCCAATTCAGGAACATACTGCCTATCTGAATAGATTCCTCTCTCCTTCATAAACAGATGTCCTTCTTTCAGTTCCTTCTTTATCCTATAATCAGTTCCATACTTTTCTACGCACTCTTGATATGAAAATAGCATAACACCGCTCCTTTTAGTAATTGTATGTAATTTATTATTTTTTACATACGTTTACTTAAATATATCATAGTCCTCATATTTGTCAATTGCTTTATAGTAATTGCTTGTTTCATTTATGAGCAACATAGTATATTTTCTCCATGATATGCTTTCCTATTCTAGCTTTGCGTTACAAGCAAAATCAGTAAATTGTGCTTCTATATTCTCGCTGAACATTCCGATAAATGTTCCTGTAAATGTCATATTTCTGGTAATCTCGGTACACATTGCCGCCGTTGTTCCTTTGTCCAGCAGACTATAGGGTTGGTCTGAACCTTTTTCTCTATATGAGAGATAGTAATATTCGTGGTCGGCTTCGATTTTCATTTCTACTGCATTTTGATTGATTTCACGCAGTACCGTGATTGCTTCGAAATCATAGATGCACTTTCGAACCCCAACCAGCCATTTTCCGTCCTTTCCGGTCAGGAAAATGTCATAGTGATGCTCGTTGTTATAGAACACAGTGACGCCTGCTTTTTCTTCTTCGCGTTGTGGACTTGCCTGCAAGCAGACTTGTGCCTGCATTTCAAATTCTTTTTGCCGTATACCTACAAATGTTGGTGATTTACCGTTGACGGATAAGGTAATATCAGTGCCTTTCAATACATATAAATTCTGCTCTACATTGATTTTGTAATTCTCTGTCTGTGGGTTTCTGATGTAGGTCAATTCATGTTTTAAAACATTACCCGTCCATAAACTATATTTTTTCTCGGTTTTTGGGCTACAGTTTGTCGCCACACCAAGCCTTGACTTCTCCTCATTATTTGAGTTGTTACCTGCATCTACGCCTCCTGGTAACTCTGCCTGCATTTCCAAGGCAAGCCTTCCTTTGTTGCCAACGATCGGCCAGCCATTTTCCCATTTGACAGGAGCTAAAAATGTCTCTCTGCCTAAATTATGCAGCATGAGTGTTCTATTTTCATTCGTTATGGTCCGAACGCCGAGTGCTACCATCCACCAATTTCCGGCAGCATCTTCTACCATATCGCCATGGCCGGTACATACAATATCCATAGACTCCTCTTCTCTGTGACTCAGAATCGGATTGTGCGGACATGGAATGAAGGGACCATAGGGACTGTCACTTTTTTGAATCGTGACCATATGTCCAAACTCTGTACCGCCTTCAGCCAACATCAGATAATAACTTCCATGAATCTTATATAGGTGCGGTGCCTCCGGATATCTGCCACCGCAACCATATGAAATCAGTTTGCTCTCCGTATACTTTCCTCCGGTCAAAGGGTTAATCTCACACACATGCATTCCCTTTTCGCCGTTTGCTCCTTCATTGGATACAAAATAAACCTTATCATCCGCAAATAGCAGGGAAGGATCAATACCGCCCTGTGCAATCCATACCGGCTCTGACCAACTGATACCCATATCATCCGAATGAACAATAAAGTTTCCACCGGCAGAAACATTGGTGGTCACCATGTATAATTTTCCGTCAAAATAGCGAATGGTAGGCGCATAAACTCCGCCAGATACGCGACATCCATCAAGTGGAAGTTGTGATGCTCTGGTCAGGCAGTGTCCGATACACTCCCAATCCACCAGGTTCTTGCTCTTATAGAGAGGAACTCCCGGGAAAAATTCAAATGTTGATGTTACCAGATAAAACGTGTCATCCACCCGACAGATACTTGGGTCAGGATTAAAACCTTTGATAATTGGATTACTGTACTTTTGCATTGTTTTCCCTCCTATAGTCCCTTTGCCTTTAGTTCCTTTATAAGTTCTACGTAAAATTCTCTGATATCAAATCCGGGAATGTTCTCTCGGTTTAAGTCAATCATGTCACCATGTGAGATACCTCTTCTGCCGGATACAGTGACTAGTGTAAACTGCTCGCCCCATTTTGCAGAATCAACTGACACCAGACCATCATTTTCACCATCAAATCTACGTACCAGATGATACACCATATTAAGCGGAAACTGTCCACTCTCGGCGCGGTTCATCTTCGACATATAGCTTGAATAGTATACACCCGGTTGGTCAGGCATTTCTTCATTCATACTCTTGCTTCTGCTACCTTTTAAGTCCGTTGCAGCACTGATAAAATCCGGATTCGCATCGCCTAGTTTTCGCAACGCGGCGTTGTATCTTCCGGCAACAAAGTCCTGCATTTTCTTTGGCAATTTATCCAACAGATAATCTGCAAACAGACAGCCGTTATGCGGTGTGTTAATCGTCGTAAGAGAAGCCACGTACTGTGCCGCTCCGCAACTACTAATGGCATACCGACAATCCAATCCGCCCTTGGAATGTGCAATCACATTCACCTTTTCACAGCCTGTTTCTGTTACTATCTTCTGAATGCGCTCCGCCAGTTCCTTTCCGGCATCTGCCACCGATGCGGCTGATTGTTGTTCTCCGTAATAGATGGTTGCTCCGTTTCGCATCAGGACCTTCGGCACACGTCCCCAATAGTTAAAGAAGCGACTGTCCCGAAAGAAAACCCCATGAACCATTAGAAGCGGATATTTTGTCTTACATTCTTCATTTTCCTGTCTGACTGCGTCCAATTCCAACTTCTGCGTTTCAAATTCAACTTCTGCATGAACGATTTTAATCATCTTCAATAACACGATAATATGTACAATCGGAATCCAGCCACATAGAATTCCAATCACGCGCCATTTAATACCAAGTTGCAGGGATGAGACATAAATCATGATAATGCCAACCCAGAACAAGACCAATTCAATAAAAAAGAGGAGTACCATGTACAAAATAAATGCCAAAAGTTTCTCCGGTAATATCAGAAACCCAAAGAAAATCGCAAAAATCGTGCAAATAACTGTTGTAATCAGAAATATCTGCAGTAACCTCCTGCCTGCAGATAGTATCTTGATTCGCTGTGATGACTGCATATCAATACCCACCAATCATAAAATATCCCATATTAAGAGCTACCGTTAATAATGCATAAAATAATACATTCATGAATTTTTTGTTTGCAAATGCTATTACTATGTTAGCCAAGCCTGCAACAATAGAAAGGAAAATCACAATCGGTGCAGTAAACATACCCTGAACCAATACATATTCCAAAACTGTAATCACTCCAATAATTAAGAATATAATTGCTGCTATTCTTTCTGTTTTTGTGCTCTGTTTTTCCATGTTTTGTCCCTCGCTGTTTTTTATGAATAGGATGTCACATGCCATAACAAACTATTCCTCTTTGACCGATTATTCTTATCTATTATCTAACATATCCTGATATTTGTATAGTAGAAAAAAAGCCCTAAGACCAATTTCTCAGCCCCGGACTTTTATCTTTATTTTTATGATATTGCTTCGAATACCAGCATATTCCATGAATGAGGTTCCAAACAAATTTGCTCTTTGAGTTCTTTCTCAGTTGGTACGACATTCTCTGGTTGTGCGGCTGAATTATGTGCCTTCAAATCATCGCCTTCCATAGCAACATGTTTTGTAAAACGATAATTCTCAAGTCCTTCCATCCCCAATTCACACACCTGATCAAGTGAACGATTTACTGCAAAGACAGTAATTTGCTTTTCATCCTCAGACAATACAGCAGTGCTTTCCAAATAAGGAATGTCTTTCATTTTTTCAACATCGTATGTGCCACATTCGCAATCCACATCAAGCGTTGTTCCCCTTCCGTAGCAAGAGGTGTAGTAATACGGGTAGAAAATGGTCTGCAGCCACACATTGCCACCGGTTTCTGTCATAATCGGTGCAATCGCATTCACCAGCTGTGCCAGACAGGCTATTTTTACTCGGTCAACATTCTTAAGCAAGGTAATCAAAAGGGTACCGACAACAAGCGCATCCTCCAGGTTATAGATATCTTCAAGCAATGACGGAGCAAATTGCCACTTCTCTGTCTTCTTGTCTTGTTCCTCACTGTGGAACCAGACATTCCACTCATCAAATGACAGATTGATTGTTTTATCTGACTTCTTCTCAGCCTTAATTTCATCACATATCTGCGTAACGGTTTTAATAAACCGATCCATCTCAAGTGAACTACCCAAAAACGTAGCGGCATCATCCTCTAGATTTTTGTAATAGTTATGAAGGGACACATAATCGACATGTTCATATGCCTCTCGTAATACTGTTCTTTCCCATTCGCCAAAGGTTTCCATGCCGGGACCCGAGCTTCCGCAAGCCACCAATTCAATGTCAGGGTCTGTCCATTTCATTAATTTAGCAGTTTCACAAGCAATTCTGCCGTACTCTGTAGGCGTTTTTGCACCAATCTGCCACGGACCGTCCATTTCATTTCCGAGACACCAAGTCTTAATTCCGAATGGCTTATCAAATCCATTTTTACGTCTCATATTTGCATAATAGGTATCTGTTTCACTATTACAATACTCAACTAAATTTTTGGCATCCTCCGGTCCTCGCGTACCTAAATTCACTGCCATCATGACTTCTGTGCCTGCACGCTTTGCCCATTCCTGAAACTCATCAATTCCTACCTCATTCGTTTCAACAGAAAACCATGCCAATTCCATTTTCTTAGGGCGTTTTGCTTTCTCTCCCGTGCCGTCTTC
>DATESB010000182.1:0-2485 GCA_035271065.1 Lachnospiraceae bacterium
GCCGAGAACCTTGGCAACATCAGACTGTTTCAAGTCATGGTCTTCTCTCAATTCTTTTATTAATTCATTTATCTGTTTCATGGTATACGCCTCTTTTGTTGTAAAAAGAGAATAGCATACAATAATACTTTGTAGCACTGTACACCAATTTATTATGTTTATGACAATGTCCATACCAAGTATACTGGTATGATGTTGCTAAACTATTTCTTTTGCAGAAATTTCAGAAAGTCAATCAATTCGGTTCTATTTGAGCCATTTAAGGTCATTGCATCTGATAAAAAGGAAGCAATAGAGATATCAGCAACATAGTTAGCATTGAGATTTCTCAGTTGATTTGTATAGTCAGAAATGCCGGTCAGATAATCAACGCTGATATTGTAGAAAGAAGCAAGTCTTATCAGGTGTCTGGTTGGAATATCAACTTTGCCCAATTCATAATTAGAATATACCTGTTGAGATATATCTAATGCATCCGCAACCGTTCTTTGTGTCAACTCCCGATCTTCGCGTAACTCTTTCATTCGAATTTGTAAAATGTCCATGTGAATGCACCTCACCATCCTTGTATAAACAGATTATCATACAATAAAACATGGTATTGTGTTTTACATAAAATAGATGTAAATAGTTAATTGAAAACAAACTGGTATAGTGAGATAGGGTATGCTGTTTTTATTATTATATGCGCGAAAGAAAGAAGAAATGCATTTACAGAACAAAGATGCGAGTAGTGAGAATTGTTGATTAAGTTGGTTACTTATATAGCACAACAGGCAATTGCATTTTACGCAATTGCCTGTTGTATATGAATTTGGTTATTCGTGATTTGTCTGCCGTTTTGCTTCTTCCAGTAACATATCAAGCGAATAGATAGGCATGGTATACAAATCATTATTGGATGAATAAGAGATAATTCGATGATTGGCCGTATCAATTGCTTTTACATAGGGTAAAAATGCCTTTTTCTCATGTGTAGAGGTGCATAGATATCCATAGTAGCCATTTATAAGAGCATAGTCACCGCTGCCGTCAGTCAGAGAAATGCATCGGTCGGTAGCACCGCCAAAATCATCATAAGTTGCGAGACAGGTCAATGTATCCGCATCATACACTTCAACATTGAAATTTCGGTATACAACAAAGAGTAATGTGCAGTCTTCATTATAGTATAAGTTCGTAATATAGTTCACATTGAGAGGGAGAGATTGTTTGGGTTCAGAAGAACCAAAATCGTATACCTCCAATGCTGAACTGTCTTTATTTGCAATAATATAGTCCGTTCCGCTTGTATCAAAGGCAGTTGAACGTGTAGAAAAATCAGGCAATTCATAGCTTTCTTTGAATGCAGGTATGTTGGTGTCATAAATGTGTATTCCGTCAAGATGAAACAGAAACAGAAGTTGACTTTGCTCTTGATATACAATTTTCTTAACAGATGTTATATTCCCAGATTCAATTGTCTGAACTGTTTCACCGGTAGACGAATCAATGAAAACTATCTTGGAAGTGAAGCAGAGGGCAATATATTGTTCCTCTTTTCCGACAAAAAGAAAATCGTCCATGTAGTCGTCATAGGTTTGCTCAAAAAGAAGTTCTTTTGTTTTGCTGTCATATACAGAGATAATTTCATCCGAAATAGGTTTTACGATAAATGAACTACCGTCGTGCTTTACTCTAACCATTGCAGAATCTTCTTGTGGCAGCAATTCCTCCATTTTTGCGTTTTTAGGATAGTAGTAAGACAATATCTGCCTGGAGGAATAAGGGAGAATATAATAATGATGATTTCCTCTAAGCACTGTCTTTAGATTACGGTTGGCTGTTTGAAAAAGTGAATTATAAACATAACCACCGTTCAAATCCACAGTCTCAGCAGAACCATTTCTTAATAAGCATAAAGTATAGGTCATAGATGGATAAGGCATATAGTCAACAATCGTGGAACCAAAAGAAACTTCGCCGGCCGGAGTACCGTTCTCTAATACAAAGGAATAGAGACAATCACCGCCCAGAACAGCAAGATAGGGAACTTCTGAGTCAGACATTCTTAGTTTATCAATATAGCTGCCTTCAATGCGTTGACTCCAAATCAAAGAAGAAGTGCCAATATTATATAGGAGCACATCTCCTATTCCTGATTTACCATACAAATTTTCTTTTGTAAGATTTTTAAAATCAAAGGTAGAACATGCAGCAATTGCCAGGGTGTTTTGATTGGTAAAAAGCAGAGACATAATATTCGGAAGTTCTGTTTTAATCGTACTAATCGGTTCACCGGTATCGAGTTGAATTGTTTTAATCTCACCAACAGAATCATTTCCTGTAGAAAAGGCAAGTAAAGAAGAATCAGGACTAAAGGACATTACCTGACCAAGGTAGTTAATAGAAGAAAGCGGTTCATCGTCAGAATCAGAAGATGGAGCATAAACCAAAGGTATGGTTCCGTCTTCTAAGTCATAGATACAAATCGATTCAGGTTCAG
>DATESB010000183.1:0-3315 GCA_035271065.1 Lachnospiraceae bacterium
CATGGCAAGGGAGCAATTAACGAAATCCCCGGGATTATCACAGCACGCAACTATCAGAAGGTATTTGTGTGCGCTGACCCCGATTTGATTAAATTTGGGGTTGTCGGTAAGGTAACGGCATTATTGGACAAAGCAAATATCATTTATGACATGTTTTCTGAAATCAAAGCAAATCCCACCATTGAGAATGTTCAAGCTGGCGTGAAGGCTTATCAAGCGTCTGGTGCGGATTGCATTGTCACTATTGGCGGCGGATCGGCAATGGATACAGCTAAAGGAATCGGCATTATTATCAACAATCCAGAATACGTGGATGTTCGTAGCCTTGAGGGCGTAGCGCCCACAAAGAAGCATGCTGTCTTTACCATTGCAGTACCTACCACGGCTGGAACGGCTGCTGAGGTAACGATCAACTACGTCATCACAGATACTGAGAAGAAGCGTAAGTTTGTTTGTGTTGATACGAATGATATCCCTGAAATTGCTATTGTTGATCCTGATATGATGTCCACCATGCCAAAGGGTCTCACAGCTGCAACCGGTATGGATGCGCTTACGCATGCAATTGAAGGTTATATAACCAAGGGCGCTTGGGAAATGTCTGATATGTTCCATCTTAAAGCAATTGAACTGATTTCAAAACACCTGCGCGGTGCTGTTGAGAACACTGAGGAGGGCCGTGAGGGTATGGCTCTTGCCCAGTATATCGCAGGTATGGGTTTTAGCAATGTAGGGCTAGGCGTAGTGCATAGCATGGCTCATGGGCTTGGTGCATTGTACGACACACCTCATGGTGTAGCCAATGCGATCATTCTGCCTGTTGTGATGCAGTATAACGCTGAATACACGGGCGAGAAGTACAAGGATATCGCGATTGCGATGGGTGTACAGGGCGTTACTGATATGAACCAAGCAGAGTACCGCGAAGCTGCCATTGAAGCAGTTAAGGCACTTGGCGAGGATGTTGGCATTCACGCAGACCTATCCGAAATTGTAAAGGATGAAGATGTGCAATTCCTGTCTGAAAGCGCATTGGCAGATGCATGCTGTCCTGGTAATCCGCGTGATGCAACGGTGGAAGAAGTAGCAGCACTCTATCGCAGCATGATGTAAACAAAATAAAAACATGAAGAGCGCACTGATGATGCTGAACTGACCCCAAAAAGTTAGACAAATAAAAATCAAGCAGCCTGGACAGGTCAAGAAAAACTGTACACAAAGTTAAGGAAATTTGGATTCAAAATCGGAGGGAGATAGATAACCAAGGGATGAATGAATCCTCGTAGTGTTGTAGTAGGTTTCAATATACTTAAAAACATCCGCTCGGGCTTGTTCAGTGTTGTCGTAGTTGGCTCCTCGAGCAAGCTCTCTTTTTAAGGTGCGATAGAAAGATTCCATGATGGCATTGTCATAAGGATTACCTTTGCGACTCATGCTTTGCACACAACCATAGTGCGCAAGTAAGGCTCCGAAACGTTTTGAAGTGTATTGAGCACCACGGTCTGTATGAACAATTAGTCCCTTGTCTGGATGTTCCCTGCCGATCGCTTGATTAAATGCGGATATCACCAAAGCATCTTTGATTCGGGTATCCATCGCCCAACCTATTACTTTTCTGGAAAATACGTCTATAAACACCGCTAAATATAGAAATCCATGTCGTGTGGGTATATATGTAATGTCTCCGACCCAAACAAGATTTTTCTTTTCCGCTTTAAATACTTGATTGAGAATATTGGGACGTTCCTCATATTGATTCTTACTGGGGTAATACCGATACTTTTTTCTAGCCCCTTTTGCAATCAGACCTTGTTCACTCATAAGCCTGGAAACACGTTTGACATTGACTTTTATCTGGCGTTTTTCAAGAACCAACTGAATGCGGCGAGCACCATATCGCGCTTGGTGCTCATGAAAGATATCTTCTATTATTTCTGTAAGAGCTTCGTTTTCTATGGTTCGCTTGCTCTTCTTTCGATGTAAATATTCATAATATCCTGAACGTGAGATTCTAAGCGTTTTGCAGGCCCTCTGAATGTTATATCTATCCTGATTCTCTTTTAAAAACTGGAATCTCACACATTCTTTTGCTTCAAGAAGGCCTGGAGCTTTTTTAGTATTTCATTTTCCTCACGCAACGCTGCGATTTCTTTTTCTAGTTTCTTGATTTCATAGCTGCTGTTAAAAAGTGCGTTCCCATGACCTGGAAACGCACTTTCGCCATATTCATCATATTCGTTTATCCAACGCCTAAGGCTGCTTGTGCTAATATGAAGCGCATCCGCTACTTCTTTGACAGAACTGCTTGCTTCCGCTGTCAGTTTTACCGCTGCCATTTTGAACTGTTTGTCGTACGATACTCTTTTCATAACTGGACTCCTTTCGCGCTTTTCTTCCTGTCCAGTTTATTATACACCCTCCATATTTTTACTATTTTGCCTGTCTACTTGACAGGGAGCGGTTCATCACCAGCACAGCTTTGGCCCCCCATACCTTTCGCCACTTGTGCGGTCAATATGCCGATCGGTCCTGCGCCAATGACGACAATCGATTTTCCGGTTACGTCGCCGCCCTGCCGTATGGCATGCACTGCAACCGCTAGCGGTTCAATCATCGTACCTTCATCATATGGCATCTCGTCTGGGAGCAACGTCACTTTCGCTGCATCTACCGCGAAATAATGTGATGCTACGCCTGTTGTTTGAAAACCCATGACTTTTAGTTCTTCACAGAGGTTATATTTTCCGTGACGGCAAGGGTAACATTTGCCACACACCACTTGTGGTTGAATGGTGACCTTCTGCCCAACGCTAAAATTTTGCACTTGATTCCCAACAGACACAATCTGCCCTGAAACCTCATGCCCTTGTGTGATGGGGTAGCTGGTGAATGGATGCTGGCCATGATAAACATGGATATCACTTCCACAAACACCAATCTTCATGATCTTTACGAGGATTTGATCCTCATTGATTTCGGGAACGGGGACTTCATTAAATTCGATTTTCTTGGGAGCTGTCATTACTCGCTGTAACATCACTATATTCCTCCTACTAAGTAGTTTGTTTATACATTACTTGTATTATACTGTGTGTGTTTTGGATATGATAGGTCAAATGGTTGTGATTATAAACTGTTTATTACTTACCAATGCAACCTAGCGATATCCTGATGATAAAATAAATCAAATCGAAAAAAAGTTGTTTTAGATGTATCTGGGAAGTGCAGGGATTGTTTTGTTTTGCTTGTTTTTAATCTGAAAGTTGATATCATCGTGGCGTTTACTGACATATGGGTTAATTGCTTCCTATATGG
>DATESB010000184.1:0-16052 GCA_035271065.1 Lachnospiraceae bacterium
GATTAAAGCAAATATTGAGACAGAAATCGCACCGATTGTCGGAAGTGAAGAGCAGGCAGAGGATTTGATGAAGTTTATCTCACAGGCAAAGGACACCGAGGAGGGAATATGGGAAACCAATATCTTCGGCAAGAGTATCGGCCAGCTTGTAAATGATGGAATTGCAAGTAAGATATCCATGATTGGTGATGAGAGCCAATTAAAGTTACAGGAAACCATGCAAAAGATTGTAAATGATTCGAGCGGAGGATTGATTTGCATTATCATTTAATGGTATACTATACTCTATAAAATACGGAGGTATAGAAGATGAACGAAGTATATGAGAAACTGTTGAACTGTTATGAGAGTGTTAAGAAAAAGGTAGATTTCAAACCGGATGTAGCGCTGGTACTTGGCTCAGGACTTGGGGATTATGCAAAGGATATCAAGGTAGAAGCAACACTTGATTACAGTGAAATAGACGGATTCCCGGTTTCTACTGTTCCGGGGCATGCAGGACAGTTTATCTTCGGATATGTCAATGATGTGCCGGTAGTATGTATGAAAGGCCGCGTACATTATTATGAAGGCTATCCGATTTCGGATGTTGTTCTTCCGACCAGACTTATGAAAATGATGGGAGCAAAGACGTTGTTTTTGACCAATGCTTCGGGTGGTATTAATACAAATTTCGGAGCAGGCGATTTTATGTTGATTACTGATCATATTTCAATCTTTGCACCTAATCCGTTAATCGGAGCCAATATAGATGAACTCGGAACAAGATTTCCGGATATGAGTGCAGTGTATGATAAGGATTTACAGGATATCATCAAAGCATCTGCGAAAGATTTAGGAATTAAATTGCAGGAAGGTGTCTATGCGCAGTTAACAGGACCTTCTTTTGAGGCACCGGCAGAGATACAGCTGCTTCACAAATTGGGCGTGGATGCAGTAGGTATGAGTACAGTGGTAGAAGCAATTGCAGCCAATCATATGGGGATGAAAATTTGTGGTATATCCTGTGTATGTAATCTGGCAGCGGGCTTGTCACCTAATCCGCTTACACATGAAGAGGTGCAGGAAGCAGCCAATGCTGCGGCTCCCTTATTTAAGAAATTGCTGACAGAGGCGATTACAAGATTTTAAGACTGATTAACATAAAATTCCCCCTTGAGAAAAAGGGGGAATTTTTGCATATTTGGTGCTTTTGTTACAAAATATTGATTGAATTACACTAAATGTTGTGTTATTATTAGTACTGTAACATATCATGATAGATAGGGAGGATTTTAGCATGAAAAAGAAATTATTAAGTATTATGCTTTGTGTAGCAATGGTAGCATCTATTTTAACAGGATGTTCAGGCGGCAAAGCAGAGCTGGCACTCATCACTGACCTTGGAACAATTGATGACAAGTCATTCAACCAGGGTGCATGGGAAGGCTTAAAGCAGTACGCAGAAGAGAATGGTATCTCTTACAAGTATTATCAGCCACAGGAAGGAACAACAGACTCCTATATTGAGACTATCGGTCTTGCTGTAGAAGGTGGTGCAAAACTTGTTGTATGTCCGGGCTTCTTGTTTGAAGAGCCGATTTTCATTGCACAGGATACATATCCTGATGTGAAGTTCATCTTATTGGATGGTGAGCCTCATAACGGAGATTATTCTGAGTACAGAACCAATGACAATGTAATGCCGATTTTATTCCAGGAAGATCAGGCAGGTTTCCTTGCAGGCTATGCAGCTGTTAAGGATGGCTACACAAAACTTGGTTTCATGGGTGGTATGGCAGTTCCCGCAGTTATCCGTTACGGTTATGGATATGTACAGGGTGCTGACGCAGCAGCGCAGGAACTTGGTACAAATGTAGAAGTAATGTATACATACACAGGAAACTTTGATGCAACACCGGAAGCACAGTCAATGGCAGCATCTTGGTTCCAGAATGGTACAGAAGTAGTATTTGGTTGTGGCGGAGCAGTTGGTAACTCTGTTATGGCTGCTGCAGAAGAAGCAGGAGCAAAGGTTATCGGTGTAGACGTTGACCAGAGTTCTGAATCAGATACTGTTATTACATCTGCTATGAAGAGATTGTCTGTATCTGTATATGCCGGCGTAAAAGATTTTTATGACGGAAGTTTCCCGGGTGGAGAAACATCAGTCTTTACAGCAGCTAATGATGGTGTAGCTCTTCCTATGACTGCATCTAAGTTCAACACATTCTCACAGGCTGATTATGATGCAATCTTAACAAAACTTGTAGATGGTTCAATTGCTCCGTTTAATGCAACTGATGATGGTTCTACAGCAGATCTTACATTGGCAAATACAACAGTTACTTTTGTTGAGTAGGTATTTTGTATGATTTACAAAAGGGGTGCTTACAGCACCCCTTTACGTTATATAGGGAGGTTACTCGTATGGATTACGTAATTGAGATGCTTCATATCACGAAAGAATTCCCGGGTATTATCGCAAATGATGATATTACGTTACAAATTAAGCGTGGGGAAATACATGCTTTTTTGGGAGAAAACGGGGCAGGCAAATCGACGTTAATGAGCGTCTTATTTGGCTTATACCAGCCTGAAAAGGGCGTTATCAAAATCAATGGTGAAGAAGTTAAAATACACGGACCATTGGATGCCAATAAGTATGGTATCGGTATGGTACACCAGCATTTTAAACTGGTGCATAATTTTACGGTGTTACAAAACATTATACTTGGCGTAGAGACGGTAAAGAACGGCCTTCTTAAGATGGACGAGGCACGCAGAAAAATCGTTATGCTGAGCGAAAAGTATAATTTGTTTGTTGACCCTGATGCATTAATTGAGGATATTACAGTTGGAATGCAGCAGAGAGTCGAAATATTGAAAATGCTTTACAGAGATAATGAAATATTGATTTTTGATGAGCCGACAGCGGTTCTGACACCGCAGGAAATTGAGGAACTCATGAATATCATGAGAGGACTTGCGGTAGAAGGCAAATCAATTCTATTCATTACACACAAATTAGACGAAATCAAACAGGTTGCAGACAGATGTACAGTACTGCGACGTGGTAAATATATGGGAACGGTTGATGTAAAAGATGTGGACAAGGAACAGATGTCTGAAATGATGGTAGGACGTAAGGTTGATCTGACTGTAGAAAAGGCAGAAGCAAAACCTACGGATGTTGTGCTGGAAGTGAAGGATTTATCTGTTAAATCTGTACATGAAGGACACACCAAGAATGTTGTCAATCATGCAAGTTTTCAGGTACGCAAGGGAGAAATTGTGTGTGTTGCCGGTATTGACGGTAACGGACAGACAGAATTGGTACATGCCATTACGGGACTTGGGAAACTAAGTGAAGGATCCATTACAATTAACGGTGAAGATGTCACTAAGAAATCTATTCGTTATAAGAATACGCATGGTCTTTCACATATTCCGGAAGATAGGCATAAACATGGTCTGGTTTTGGATTATAATTTGGCATATAACTTGATTCTGCAACAGTATTTTGAAGGTGAATTCCAAAGCAAGGGATTTATGCGAGACAATCAAATTTATGAATATGCGGACAAATTGATTGAACAGTATGACATCAGAAGCGGACAGGGCGCAAAGTCAAGAGCCAGAGATATGTCAGGCGGTAATCAGCAGAAGGCAATTGTTGCAAGGGAATTGAGCAGAACGCCTGATATCCTGCTTGCTGTACAACCAACCAGAGGACTTGATGTTGGTGCGATTGAATATATTCACAAAGAATTAGTGAAGCAACGTGATGCCGGCTCGGCCATTTTAGTAATCTCTTTGGAACTTGATGAGGTTATGAATTTAAGCGACCGCATTTTGGTTATGTTTGAAGGAAATATTGTAGCTGACCTGAATCCAAAGGAAATTACAGTACAGGAATTGGGACTTTATATGGCAGGTGCAAAGAAAGAAGGTGGCAAGAATGAGTAAGAATGTATTGAAGCGTAAAAAAACAATCAATATGGGCTTGGCATCCTCTGTTTTTGCAATTGTAATCGGCTTGATTGTCGGATTTGTGGTTTTATTGCTTTCCAATCCGGGACAGGCTTTACAGGGATTTGTTGCTATATTAACCGGTGCATTTACACATGGTATTAAAGGAATTGGTCAGGTGTTCTATTATGCAACACCGATTATTCTGACCGGTTTATCTGTTGGCTTTGCTTTTAAGACCGGTTTGTTTAATATTGGTTCCCCGGGACAATTTATTGTTGGGGCTTTCGGAGCGGTTTATGTCGGTATTATGTGGACATCACTTGGCGGTATACATTGGATTGTGGCATTATTGGCATCTGTTCTGCTTGGTGCATTGTGGGGTTTCGTTCCGGGACTTTTGAAGGCATTTTTCAATGTGAATGAGGTTATTGCTTCTATTATGATGAACTATATCGGTATGTATATTGTAAACTTTACAACGAAGGCATATACTCCTTTATTTAATAATCTGCGTAATGAATCCAATAATGTTGCTGTTACCGCACAGATACCTAAGATGGGGCTTGATAAGATATTTGTTGGTTCCTCTTTGAACGGTGGAATTATCATTGCCATTCTGGTCGTCATTGCAGTACACATTATTTTGAATCGAACAACGTTTGGATATGAGCTGAAAGCGGTTGGCTATAATAGAGATGCAAGTAAATATGCCGGTATTAATGAAAAGAAGAGCATTGTGTTATCCATGGCGATTGCAGGAGCTATTTCAGGTCTTGCAGGCGGACTACTGTATCTGGCAGGTACCGGAAAGCATATTGAAATTGTAGATGTTCTTGCGCCGGAAGGGTTCACGGGAATATCGGTTGCATTGCTGGGACTCAGTAATCCATTAACAGTTCTTGCGGCAGGTTTATTCATTGCTTATTTGACTGCAGGCGGATTTTATTTGCAGTTATATGAATTTTCCACAGAGATTATAGATATTATCGTTGCTGTTATTATCTATTTTAGTGCATTTGCTTTGATGGTAAGAATGCTGATTGCCAGATATGTGGCGCATAAGCAGGAGAAAGCGGATGAACAGGCAGAAGCCCAAACACAGAAGAAAGGGGGCGTGTAAGAAATGGATGTTATTTATTTTATTTTTCAACAAACGATGTTTTTCACCATTCCTTTGCTGATTGTTGCATTGGGTGGTATGTTTTCGGAGCGCTCAGGTGTTGTTAACATTGCTTTGGAAGGTGTCATGACCATGGGAGCCTTCACAAGTATTCTGTTTTTGAATTTGACACAGGACTTTATGAGCGGACAGTTGCAGTTACTATTGGCAATTTTAATTGCTATGATTACAGGAGCACTTTTTTCACTGCCACATGCCTATGCAGCGATTAATATGAAGGCAGACCAAGTTATCAGTGGTACAGCACTTAATATGTTTGCTCCGGCATTTGCTATTTTCATTGCAAGAATTATTCAAGGGGTTCAGCAAGTGGAGTTTAAAAATACATTCCGTATTGCTTCGGTTCCCTTATTCGGTAAAATACCGGTGCTTGGTAAACTTTTGTTTACAAATACTTATTTGACTACTTTTTTGGGAATACTGATTCTGATTGTATCAACGATTGTTTTGTATAAGACACGTTTCGGCTTGAGACTGAGAGCATGCGGGGAACATCCGCAAGCAGCAGACGCCGCAGGCATTAATGTTTACCGTATGCAGTATACAGGAGTCATTATTTCGGGTGCATTAGCCGGGTTGGGAGGACTTGTCTATGTAATTCCGACTTCCGTAAACTTTAATGCCACGGTGTCAGGCTATGGTTTCTTGGCATTGGCCGTTTTGATATTCGGACAGTGGAAGCCTGTAAAGATTATGTGGGCATCATTGTTCTTTGGTTGTCTGAAAGCAGTATCAGCAGCTTATTCCGGCATTCCGCTACTGAACAATCTCGGCATACCAAGTTATTTTTATAAAATGATACCGTACATCGCTACATTGATTGTTCTGGTATTTACATCAAAGAATTCTCAGGCACCGCGTGCATCGGGTGTGCCATATGATCAGGGGGCAAGATAATGGATCATGTTCAATTAATTAAAGAGGCATTGAATGCCAGAAAAAATGCATATGCACCATATTCTAACTATAAAGTAGGCGCAGCACTGCTCACAAAGGCAGGAAAGGTCTACGGTGGCTGTAATGTGGAAAACGCTGCCTACGGTCCCTCAAATTGTGCTGAGCGTACTGCTTTCTTCAAGGCGGTCAGTGAAGGAGAGCGGGAGTTTGAGGCAATTGCGATTGTAGGTGGATATGAAGATAAGATTGATTCCTATCCATTTCCGTGTGGGGTATGCAGACAGGTGATGCGGGAATTCTGTGAGCCGTCTGAGTTCAAAATTATCACGGCAAAGTCTGAAGAAGACTTTAATATACACACGTTGGAACAACTATTACCGGAGGGCTTTGGTCCGGCAAATCTACATGTATAGAAAGAGGTAAATTATGAATATCAGATTTTATAATGCAAGAATTTTATCCATGGTGGAACAGCAGGATATTTTCATGGGTGAAGTTTGGGTACAGGATGAACGAATTACTTATGTCGGAACAGCAAAGACAGATGTTGAAGTAAAAGCCGTCAAGTGGGACAGAGAGATTGATGCACTTGGCAATGTACTGATGCCGGGCTTTAAAAATGCGCATACACATTCGGCAATGGTTGCAATGCGTTCTCTGGCGGATGATTTACCGTTACTCGAGTGGTTGGAGCAGCAGATATTTCCGTTAGAAGCAAAACTGACGGGACAGGATGTTTATGAACTGACAAAACTCGGTATTATGGAATATCTGACGAGTGGAATCACCTCTATTTTTGAGATGTATCTGGAACCGGAGCATGTTGCAAAAGCTTGCGAAGACACAGGAATGCGTATTGTACAGACAAGTGGTATCAATAAATTCGGACCGGCGATTGAAGTGCTGGAAGAGCGATTCCATAAACTAAATGCGGGACACCCGTTGTCTAGTTTTGTGCTTGGCTTCCATGCAGAATATACCTGCTCAAAAGAACTTTTGGAGCAGATTGCGGCAATGGCGCACAAATACAAAGCACCTATTTTTACCCATAATTCTGAAACAGCCGAGGAAGTGGCAGGCTGTGTAGAACGTTATGGTATGACACCTACGGTATTCCTTGACAGTTTGGGGATGTTTGATTACGGCGGTGGCGGATATCACTGTGTACATATGACGGATGAAGATATTGCAGTATTCAAAAAACATCATATGTCAGTTGTAACCAATCCGGGTTCTAATACAAAGCTTGCAAGCGGTATTGCCCCAATCCAGAAGTTTATGGATGCCGGAATTAACATTGCAATCGGAACGGACGGACCTTCCAGCAACAACTGTTTGGATATGTTCAGAGAAATGTTCTTAGTAACCGGTCTTGCAAAGTTGAAGGGCAAAGATGCATCAGCAGTAGATGCCATTGAAGTGTTAAAAATGGCAACTGTGGGTGGTGCAAAAGCAATGGGACTAAATGATTGTGATGTTTTGGCCGAGGGAAAACTTGCAGATATGATTATGATTGATTTACATCAGCCCAATATGCAGCCACTGAATAACATTGCAAAGAATATTGTATACAGCGGAAGCAAACAAAACATCAAGATGACGATGATACACGGCAAGATAGTATATGAAAACGGAACCTACAACATTGGAGTGGAACCGGAAGAAGTATATGAACAGGCAAATCGCATCATAGAAAGAATAAGGATATCATAATGGAAGTATTGTTTTATCTTGGCATCATTGTGGTGGGTATCGTTGTGGTATTCATTAACGGTTCCCTTGCAGAAAGAAAGCGGTATAAACGTTTTCTTCGCTCGTTAGATGAAGACTACGGAAAAAAGCCGGAACAGGAATATGAACCGGGTGACATGATACGGATTGCAAGGTATCATAAAAGTATCCCTGTAAAAGAAGGTACGATTGATGATATTACCTGGAACGACCTTGATATGGATTCAGTTTACCAGAGGATGAATGTAACACAGACCTCAGCAGGTGAAGAATATCTCTATCATTTGTTGCGAACACCGTCCTTCGAGCGAGATGAATTGGCAAAACGAGATGCTTTGATTGAGTTTGTAGATAAGGAACCCGACAAGCGGAAAAATCTGCAAAAGATATTACATGGTATCGGAAAAGTAAAACGAATTTCTTTGACAGATTACTTGTTGCTGCTCAGTGATTTGGAGCGGGAGAGTAATCTGCCGCATTATGCATTGGATGTTGTGATTGTGGCATCCTTTGCTTATATTTTTGTGGAACCGGGTTGGGGCTTTCTGATTTTCATGGTGGCACTTGCCTATTCGATTATATGGTATTATAAACGCAAAGGTTCTATTTCGCCGTATATTACAACATTTACGCATATTTTAAAAATGTTTCAAGCGAGCGAGAAAATCAATAAACTAAATTATGAGGAATTATCCGAATATACGACACAACTGAATGCTGTGAGAAGCACCTTTAAGAATTTCAGCAGGAATACGTATATTATTGCAACGGGACATCGGATGTCGGAAAATCCATTGGACTTGTTTTTGGATTATGTGAGAATGATTTTTCATCTTGATATTACAAAATTTAATTCGATGCTAAAGCAGTTGCAGGAGCATTATGATCAGATTTACATTTTGCGTGATGTCATCGGAAGCCTTGACGCAGCAGTATCTATTGCTTCTTATCGGGCATCACTTGCATATTGGTGTAAGCCGCAGTTTGTGTCTGATGAACCTAATCAGGTGCAGTTAAAGGCCACAGATATCGTACATCCGTTGATTGACAACCCGGTTCCTAATTCATTAGAAGAAGGCAGAGGTCTGTTGGTTACAGGCTCTAATGCTTCCGGCAAGTCTACGTTTCTTAAGACGGTTGCAATCAATGCAGTTTTGGCGCAGACAATCAATACGGTACTTGCAAAAGAGTATCGTGCAAATATGTTTCATATTTATTCTTCTATGGCATTGCGTGATGACCTGCGCAGTAAGGAAAGTTATTATATTGTAGAGATTAAGTCGCTTAAGAGAATTCTGGATGCAGGCAAAACGCAAAAGCCAATTTTGTGCTTTGTGGATGAGGTGCTACGAGGAACCAACACAGTGGAGCGTATTGCAGCATCTTCTATGATTATGCATTCACTTGCACTAAGTCACATCATGTGTATTGCGGCAACGCACGATATTGAGTTGACACATATGTTAGAAGATGTGTACAGCAATTATCATTTCCAAGAGGAAATAGAGGAAAATGATATCCGGTTTAATTATCAACTGTATCAGGGAAGAGCAAAGACGCGAAATGCAATTAAACTGCTTGGTATCATTGGATATGATGAAAGTATTATCAATGAAGCGGAGCGTATTGCGAAGAAATTTACTGAAACCGGAGAATGGTCAAGAGTTACTTGACGATAACGGGATAGAAATGGTATCATTACCGTTAGATTATTGATAGGAATTGGAGGAATAGAAAGATGTCTGAAAATGTATACGACATTTTAGCGGAAAGAGGCTTTATTGAGCAAACAACCCATGACGAGATCAGAGACATACTCGGAAAGGAAAAAGTCACTTTCTATATAGGTTTTGATGCAACAGCAGACTCCTTAACAGCAGGTCATTTTCTGACAGTTATGGCGATGATGCATATGCAGAGAGCAGGGCACAGACCGATTGCATTGCTTGGCGGCGGAACAACTATGATTGGTGATCCTTCCGGCAAGTCTGATATGCGTACCATGATGACCATGGAGAAAATACAGCATAATGCGGATTGTTTCCAGAAGCAGTTATCCAGATTTATTAATTTTGATAATGATCAGGCAATCATTGCAAATAATGCTGATTGGCTGTTGAATATGAATTATGTGGAATTCTTACGTGAAGTAGGTGTTCATTTTTCAGTGAATAAGATGCTGGCGGCAGAGTGCTACAAACAGAGAATGGAAGGCGGTTTGACTTTCTTTGAATTTAACTACATGCTGATGCAGTCTTATGATTTCTGGAAATTAAATCAGTTATATGGTTGTACATTAGAACTTGGTGGCAATGATCAGTGGTCTAATATCATCGGCGGTGTGGAACTCATTCGTAAGAAAGAGCAGAAACCTGCTTTTGGTTTGACATTCAAATTATTGACTACATCAGAGGGTATCAAAATGGGTAAGACCATGAAGGGTGCCGTATGGCTTGATCCGGAGAAGACTTCACCTTATGAATTCTACCAGTATTGGAGAAATATTGAGGACGTTAAAGTGGAAGAATGTCTTGGATTATTGACGTTCTTACCAATGGATGAAGTCAGAAGACTTGGTGCGCTGGAAGGTGCTGAAATCAATCATGCTAAGGAAGTTCTGGCATATGAGATTACAAAGATTGTACATGGCGAAGAAGAGGCTGTAAAGGCACAGGATGCAGCAAAAGCCTTATTCGCAAATGGTGGCAAGAGCGATGATATGCCGACAACTACTTATTCTACAGCTGATTTTACAGAAGGAAAAGATTTGATTACATTAATGGTTGAAACCAAACTTGCACCGACGCGTTCTGAAGCCAGAAGATTGATACAACAGGGCGGTGTAACCGTAAATGATGTGAAAGAAACAGATTTTGCAAAAGTGTACAAGGCAGAAGATTTTGATGCAGACGGTTCTTTGATTATTAAAAAAGGCAAAAAAGGATATCACCAGATAAAGCTTGGTTAAGAAACTGAGCCACAAAGCAGATGGGAGAAGAGATATGATTGCATTTTCAAATATGTTTATGAGTTATCTGATTGTAATGTTGGCAAGTATGGCAATTATTGTACTGGCTGTTTTCTGTGGTAAAAAACTAAGAGACAGAAAAGATGCCAAGACAGCTAGAGATGCTGTGACAGAAATTCAGGATAGTGAGAGTGAGGAGAACTGACATGAGTGTAATGTATAAGAGTACACGTAGTGATACAGAGGCTATTTCAGCATCCGCAGCGATTATTCAGGGCTTGGCTGAAGATGGTGGTTTGTTTGTGCCGACTACGATGCCGAAGTTGTCTGTTGCACCGAAGGATTTGGTTGGGTTACCATATCAGGAAGTTGCATATCTTGTTATGAAGGAATTTCTGACTGATTTTACCGAACAGGAATTAAGAGGTTGTATTCAAAAAGCCTATGATGAAAAATTTGATACAAAGGCAATTGCACCGTTGGTTCAACATGACGGACGATATTTTCTGGAATTGTTTCATGGTGCAACGATTGCATTTAAGGATATGGCACTGTCGATTTTGCCACATTTATTGACGACCTCTTTGAAGAAAAATCATGTTGACAAAGAGATTGTTATTTTGACAGCAACGTCCGGAGATACCGGAAAGGCGGCATTGGCAGGCTTTGCAGATGTAGAGGGAACAAGCATTATTGTGTTTTATCCAAAGGGTGGGGTTAGCCCGATCCAAGAGAAACAGATGTTAACACAAAAAGGTGCTAATACAACTGTCATCGGTGTGCATGGAAATTTTGATGATTGTCAGACCGGTGTTAAGAAGATGTTTTCCGATGTGAAACTCAGAGAAGAATTGGCACAAAAGGGATATCAATTTTCATCAGCAAATTCCATTAATATCGGAAGACTGGTTCCGCAGGTGGCATATTATGCCTATGCATATGCTTGTATGCTGGCGCAGGGAGAAATCAAAGAAAATGAGCCAATTAATGTAGTAGTTCCGACCGGTAATTTCGGTAATATTCTTGCGGCATATTATGCGAAACAAATGGGAATACCGATTGATAAACTAATCTGTGCTTCCAATGAGAATAAGGTGTTATTTGATTTCTTTGAAAGTGGCTGCTATGATAGAAATAGAGAGTTTATTCTGACCAGTTCTCCTTCTATGGACATTCTGATTTCCAGCAATTTGGAACGCCTGATTTATCAGATTGCGGGTGCTGAAGCGAAAGTGAATGCAGATTTAATGAAAGACCTTCGTGAAAAGGGAGTTTATCATATTTCTGAACAAATGAGAGAAAACATAAAGGATTTCTGTGGCATTTATGCAAGTGAAGCAGAAGTATTTGGAATCATCCAAAAGATATACAAAGAATCCGGTTATGTGATTGATACACATACGGCGGTTGCAACGGCAGCGTTGGAGAAATATCAGGCCGCAACCGGAGACACCAATAAATGTGTGATTATTTCTACGGCAAGTCCATATAAGTTTTCAAGAAGTGTTATGGAGGCAATTGATGAAAAGTATAAAGTAATGGAAGACTTTGCATTGATTGATGAAATGAGCACAATATCGGGTGTGAAAGTGCCAAATGCAATCGAGGAAATTCGTACGGCACCGATTCTGCATAAAGGATTATGTGATAAAACTACAATGCAGGAGACGGTTAGGAATGTACTGGGATTATCATAAATTTTGTAACGATACTATAAAGATATAAAAAAGCCACTATGTATGATAGGTGGCTTTTTTGATACCCTAATTAGGTGTTTTCAATATATATAATATATTAATCTGTTAAATCTAATTCAATTAATAAAAATGTTAATTTACCAAAAGAAAACTGTACCGGAATCGCAGTAATATGTCCCATTCTCAATGAAAAATCTGTATCCTCCTGAATGGGAGGCTCTAAACTAAGCTCAATGGAATCTTCTTTGGACAAATCAACTACAAATAATCCATTGTGCAGGTTCAGAAAATCCAGAATAACTTCTTTTGCCAAATCATCATAGGCGGTTACCCCCATGTGTGAATACTTCTCTGCAAACTCTGTCAATACATCCTGTTCCCCATCGACAGCAGTATATGCAGAAGGGATACCGATAATCTTTTGCATCAATTCATGGTCTGCAGCATATGAACTGGTTTTTGTGATTTCCAAAACATTTATGTCGGGTTCTACAAATAATGCAAGATTGTGAAGTAATTTATTAATATATTTCAACAGAAAATCAGTGGGCTGTAAAGCCTCGATGTTTGGATTATTTGGGATTTTTGATAATAATTCTTCTCTGGTTGTCATAGGCTCAACCTCCTATACAATGATGAAGAATATGTTTTAACTGTTCGATATCGACAGGCTTTTGTATAAAATCTTTTGCGCCTGCCTTGATTGCCTCCTTGAGGTGTGTTTGTGTTCCTACGGAAGATACCATAACAATACAAGCTTCCGGATCAGCAGCAATAATTTCCTTTACAGCAGTAATACCGTCCTTGACAGGCATAACAATATCAAGAAATACAATGGTAGGCTTTAATACCTTATAGGTATCGATGACAGTCTGACCATCGGCAACCTCCACAATATCGTCATATCCAAGTTGAAGTAAGATTTCTTTCAGACTTTTTCGAGCCAGAATAGAATCATCACAAAGAAGAACTTTCACGTTGTTATTAGACATAAATAGTTACACCTACCTTCCTTGAACTGTAACTACATTTTACCGTATTTAGTAACAATATGCAATCATCTTTCCTCAAGTGGGACATATAATTCGTCAGTTCCGATTGGCTTATAAGCAGGACGAATAATTTTACCGTTATTGGCGAGTTCCTCCATTCTGTGAGCACTCCAGCCAACAATACGTGCAATTGCAAAAATCGGAGTATATAGTTCAGGCGGTAAGTCCAACATGTCATAGACAAAGCCTGAATAGAAGTCCACATTACAGCAGACACCTTTATAGATTTTGCGTTCCTCAGCAATTACTTTAGGCGCAAGTTGTTCCACGAGAGAGTAAAGGGCAAATTCTTTTTCAAGACCTTTTTCCTCACACAATTCTTCAACAAAGGATTTGAAGATAACCTTTCGAGGGTCAGATAATGAATAAACCGCATGTCCCATACCATAAATCAAACCTTGTTTATCAAATGCTTCTTTATGTAATAATGCTGCAAGATAGCGGGATACTTCATCTTCATCGGTCCAATCTTTTACCACCTTTTTCATTTCGTCAAACATCTTAACAACTTTGATATTGGCACCGCCGTGTTTCGGACCTTTCAATGAACCAATTGCAGAAGCAATGACGGAATAGGTATCTGTACCGGAGGAGGATACAACATGCGTTGTAAAGGAAGAGTTGTTACCACCGCCGTGTTCCATATGTAATACAAGTGCAACATCTAATATCTTAGCCTCAAGCGGGCTGTATTTTTTATTTGGACGTAATATACGAAGAATATTTTCCGCAGTTGAAAGTTCCGGACGCGGTGCATGGATATAAAGACTCTTAACATCATGATAATGTCTGTATGCCTGATAACCATAGACAGAAAGCAGCGGAAACAGACTGATTAACTGTAGACACTGACGCAGAACATTCGGAATGGAGACGTCATCGGCACGGTCATCATAAGAATATAACGTTAATACGCTGCGTGCCAGAGTATTCATCATATCCTGACTTGGAGCTTTCATAATAATATCACGAACAAAACTGGTCGGAAGTGTACGATAATAAGACAATAAATCTAAGAAACCATTGAGTTCATAGGGGCGTGGCAATACATTGAAAAGCAGGAGATAAGCAACCTCTTCAAATCCGAAACGATTCTCTTTTGAAAAGCCGTTTACCAGGTCCTTTACATTATAACCACGATAGAACAATTCGCCGTCAGCAGGAACTACTTCACCATTGACAACTTTTGTTGTACGGATATCTGAAATGTCGGTCAACCCTGCAAGAACGCCCTTACCGTTGATATCGCGCAATCCGCGTTTCACTTCATACTTTGTATATAATTCAGCATCAATTTCACTTGCTTTTTGAGCAAGTTCAGACAATGCCAGGATTTCGGGTGTAATTTCGCAAAAAACATTGTGATCCATATATAACCTCCATTTCCAAAAAACAATAACGTGTGACAAGTGGACAAATAGAGCGTCCATTAAATATAATAGCATGTATTATCATGCAGTGACAAGTAAAAGTGACAGGTTTCAGAGAATTTTTACATTTATGGAAGTGGTAAATTCGAGTTTAACAGCTTGAAGTCAAAAGAATAACTTCCTTGTCGCCAACGGTAAAATTGGGCGACAAGGAAGTTATTTTCTTTAGTCTGTTTCACCCAGCGTCGTTCCACTTTTTGTAAATTTACTGAATTTTTAGACCTTTCGCTTTTTTTCTAGTAAAACTAGCTTGTTAAGAGTTTAATAGCGTGAGATATTACTTGAATTTCTAGGCATTTCATCTTTTTTTCAGTAATTCAAGTTTGCCAAGGGCCAAGGATTCTTATAAATAAGCAAGGTTGTGTGTTCATCTGTTTCCACCTTGATGTCCGTTCACCAATTGCTTTCTTAAACCGGAAGTTACTTTTACTATTTGGCTTTTGAGCAAAAATGGTATAAAATAAATTTATTATCATTTGGCGGATTGTCAAGTGAGTAGGAGGTGACGTGTATTATGACAGCAAAAGAAATGTTGGGTTATATTGATCACACATTGTTAAAACCATTTGCAACATGGGAGGATATTCAGAAGTTATGTGATGAAGCGGTTGAATATAAGACGGCTTCGGTTTGTGTACCGCCGGCATATATTAAGCGTATTCATGATAAATATGAAGGACTTAATATCTGTACCGTAGTTGGATTTCCGTTGGGATACAGTGTTACGGAATCAAAACTTGCTGAAGTGGAGCAGGCTTTAAAGGATGGCGTGAATGAAGTAGACATGGTGGTGAATATTTCTGATGTTAAGAACGGAGACTATGACAAGGTAGAGCAAGAAATTGCGCGGTTGAAGAAGGCGGTTGGAGATAAGGTATTAAAAGTTATTATCGAAACTTGCTTCTTGACGGAAGATGAGAAGATTGCAATGTGTAAAGCGGTCACAAATGCGGGGGCGGATTATATCAAGACTTCAACAGGTTTTGGAACCGGTGGTGCAACACTTGAAGATGTGGAGTTGTTCAAAAAGCACATTGGAGCAAAGGTGAAAATCAAGGCGGCAGGTGGAGTTAAAACCGTAGAGGATTTGGAACATTTTATTCAGGCAGGCTGCTCACGCATCGGAACGAGTTCGGCAGTTGC
>DATESB010000185.1:0-13549 GCA_035271065.1 Lachnospiraceae bacterium
AATCAGCAACCTGATACTCAATGTCGTTGTAAGTAAATGTTCCTTCCTTTTTCTCTACTGTTTTTCCCGGCCAATTACCAACATGTTGATGCATTCCTGTCAACGCATTAAACACCGTAGACTTTCCGGAGTTAGGCTGTCATAGTGCGTTCCAACTTCATTCCCATAATGTCTGCCAACACAAAGTCAAAGCGGCATAGATACTGTGCAAGATCAAAACAATTCTCATCCGTGCAAAGTTTACAAATACCACATTGATGATAATCGTAGCCCAACTC
The DNA here is from genome assembly GCA_035271065.1 of Lachnospiraceae bacterium. Lineage (GTDB taxonomy): Bacteria > Bacillota > Clostridia > Lachnospirales > Lachnospiraceae > JAAYYM01. The sequence continues at coordinate 279 of DATESB010000185.1, forward strand.
ATATGTATCTGTTTGATCCAAAATGTCAACAATCCAATCATTCTCATATTGCTTCAAATGTGATTCTGCCGACCACTGCTTCCTGCCTGGGAGTTTTTTTGTATCCAGATAGGAATCTGCCGTTCCAAGCGCCTTATGAAACAATTGATTGGCATACAAGCCGTCTTTAAATATTTCACAACATTCTTCTGCAGACATGTTCACAACTCGATACAATGCTATATAATAAGCGCCCATGCAATAAGAACACGCTTCATTCTTCGATTTCTCTCCTATTTTCTAAACCACGGAATGCATCGATTGACTTGTCTGCAATACTCCTGATATTGTTCTCCGTACAGCTGATACAGCCATTTTTCTTCTGTATTCTTCATCAGAACGGTCATGGCAAGCCAATATAGTAGAGGCAGTAGTAACAATGCTACATTGTTTGCAATCAGTAACGCTCCACTGCACATCAGCATAATTCCTGAATAACATGGATTTCTGACAATTCCATATATTCCATCGGTGCATAGTTCATTATGTTCTATGTATCTGTCTATTCGAAACGCTGCCTTGAACCATACAAGGAATCCGCCCAAACAAATGAAAATACCCACGAGTATAAATGGAATTTTTGTACCCTGGAATTTCGCAAAATCAAAAACACCTAGGCAGGATAAAACAATTCCTATAACAGTTAAAGAAATAATTCCAGCCCCATAAAACGGTCCTACGCCATATATTGGCAAGTGTTTCTTGTTATCACTTACATACTCATCTTTCATTTTCTCACCCCATAATCTAACTTAAGTATTCTTCATTATTTTCAGAGAAAAATTTCACTTTATATGAGCATAAGTGCTAACACACCATACATGGCAAGTCCAAGACTTGCCGCGCAGATACTTGGTGCATCAATAAACAACTTGCATTTCGTTGCCCTAAAAAGCAGACCTATAACCTGAAAGACCACCGGATTCATGATGACACACCACAGAGGAAGTCCTAGCGACCCATTTACAATCAATACCATAACTGCAATGGCGGGTATTATCACAAGCATGCTGTATAAAGAATAAAACGGAACGTAAATCTGTCTGAACAAGGAAGATATTACATTTTCTGCAAGCGTAAAATCCGCCTTATCCATGATTTTCTGATAAATTGTCGGCATCAGACACAAGAAGGTATGTATCATGAATCCACCCATAGCCCCACACAAAAAAATAATTGTCAGACCTGTCGCAAATGCTTTATCTGTCTTTCCAAGCTGCATCATCAATGCAACAAACCCACAGGTATACATTGGCACAGCAAACATTGCAATAATATCCGACCAGACAAAACGGAAATGAGCCATATCAGACCACTTACTGTCCATAATTTTCATTTTTCCTAATTTCCGATTGTCCGAACCTTTGAGGTCAAGCAGACAATCCGCTACAGCGCATAAAAAGCCGCCTATGATTCCTATTACTGCCAATGTTGATTCCATTTTTTCTCCCCCTTCTCGTTAGTTATGACTAACCATATTATAGCACACAATTCGGAAAATGCAATATGAATATTAATATTACTCCGTCATCTTTATTGGATGCCTTTAAGCGTATAGCCTGCAGCTTCAATTGCTGCTTTGTATTCTGATTCCGATACTTCACGTTCTTCCGTGACAACCGCAGTACCTGCTTTTTGATCCACCACTGCAGATACGCCTTCCATTGCATTCAGTGCATCTGTCACGTGCGCTTGACAATGTGCACACATCATTCCTTCAATCAATAATGTTCTCATGTTTTTTCCTCCTGAATTGAATTTAATTTTATAGGATTATTATATCCTCCTATGGGCATCTGTCAATTTACTTTGTTGCAAGTTCCTTGTAAGTACGCATAATCACGATGGTCGAAATCACGAAAGTCAGAATATCGGATACCGGCATAGAATACAGCACCTCCAGAGAAACCGCAGAGTCCGTTTTACAGTCTTCATTTGTTTATTCGACAAGAATTTCATTTGTTTTCTTGCTATATACTGCCAAAACCGATATAATAGTATCAAATAACACACAAAAAGGAGCCGATGCTATGTTTGATCGAATATTTGCCAACTATTTAGTAGAATCAGGTAAACTGACTGAGCAGAATTTAAAGACCGTTTTCTCAAGTCAGGAAGAAAAGCGGGTACGACTTGGTGTCATTGCCGTTTCCGAGAAGTTAATGACCATCGAACAGGTTGAAGAAGTAAACAAGCTACAATCCATGTGCGACAAGCGTTTCGGAGATATCGCCGTAGAAAAAGGTTATCTGACCGACGAACAAATCAATCGTCTTCTACAATTGCAGGGCAATGCTCTTCTTGCACTCATTCAGTCAACTGTAGATGGCGGTTACATGAGCATGGAGATGATAGATGAAGCATTGTTAAGTTTCCAAAAGGAAAACAACTATACATTAATGAATATGGAAGATTTGAAGAGTGGTGATATTGACCGTATTGTCCCCATTTATGTATATGAGCAACCGGAACTTCTGCAGGAGTTATGCGGTGTCATGGTTCGTTCCGTCAATCGTTTGGTAGACTATCACATATCTATCAAAAAGCCATATTGCATCACAAACTATTCCTTCGACCAATTCTGTATGCAGGAATTGCGTGGCGCACACAGCATTTTCACCACCCTATCAGGTTCTGCAAGCACTATGAAGCATGCCGCAATTGGATTTGCCGGCGAAAGATATATTGAAAATGACGAAGACGCTTTGGATGCATTAAGTGAATTTATCAACTGTGTAAACGGTCTCTTTGCAACCGAATTGAGCAAGCGAGATATTTCCGTAGATATGGAAATTCCGTATTATCAGACAACACCCGGAGAAATCAATGCCGATGTTCTTCTTTGTCTCCCCATTATCATCAGCGGAAACGAAATGAACCTCGTTGCAGCATTAGATCAAACATACACATTGAAAAAGGAGTAAGAAAAATGGCCAAGATATTAATTGTTGATGACTCAAAAGTATTCAGAAAGATTTTACATACAACACTGGAAGAGAACGGTCACACCATCATTGCAGAAGCAGGTAATGGCGAAGAGGCCCTCTCTATTCTGGAAAAGGAGTCAGCAGATTTAGTTACACTTGATATAACAATGCCCATCATGGATGGCTTGGATGCTCTGAAAAATATTCATGAAAAATACCCGGCTACCAAAATAGTCATGGTAAGTGCTGCCGGGCAAAAAGATAAGGTAATGGATGCTTTGAAAAGCGGCGCCAGTGATTTCTTACAGAAGCCACTGGAACCTGAAGAAGTAATCAAAGTAATCAATCGTCTGGTGTCTTAACCTATCATCAGGATTGAATTTTTCCATTTTCGATATTCGGTTTCAAAATAGTATCATAAACATAATTCCACAGTACCTCTGAACCTTCCGGTGTTTCTTTGTTTCTGCCGAGTATTTGTTCAGAGGTTACTTTATGCTCTTTCCAGCTGATTCCGCCGGATGCAGCATTTAAAACCGTCGGCTGAACCCTGTCCATGGTACGGGCAAATCTGGCTTCCGGTGTGTCTCCGGATTCAAATTCTTCCCACAAATCATTCATTTTCTTTTGTTGGTCTTCAGGCAGCATACCGAATATTCTGGCCGCCGCTTTTTCTTCACGCGCACGCTGTGTTTTCTGCCCTTCTGTATCATAAGCATAAGTATCACCGGCATCAATTTCTACAATGTCATGAATGAGCAACATGGTAACCGTTTTCAGAACATCAATCGGTTCATTTGCATATTCACTGAGCAATATGGTCATAAGCGCCATATGCCACGCATGCTCTGCATCATTCTCTCTCCGACTTCCGTCTGTCAAATAGTTCTGTCTTACAATTTTCTTTTCCTGATCTATCTCTCTGAAGAAATCAAACAGCTGATTTAATCTTTCATTTTGTTCCATGAAATTCTCCTTTATGCTCTGCCTAGTGCTTGTGCAATATCCGCTACCATATCCAAAACTGCCTGTCGAGAAGCTTCTGCATATCGCTCAGCCCCAAACTCGGCATACTGCTCCGCTTTATATGCTGCAATAATACCTCTGGAAGAATTGATAATCGCGCCAAGTCCGTCTGCATTGAAGAAATGTGTTAAATCTTTGCCACGTCCGCCTTGTGCACCATATCCCGGTACTAAGATATAACTTTTTGGCATCATTTTACGAATTGCTTTCCCCTGTTCAGGATAAGTTGCTCCCACAACGACACCTATATAACTATAGGGATACTTCGTGCTCATATGCTGCTCGCCCCATTCAACAATCTTACTTGCAACATGCTCATATAACGGAACACCGTCAATTAACTTATCTTGAAATTCTCCGCTGCTGGGATTTGATGTTTTGGCAAGAATGAACAAACCCTTTTTCTCTTCTTTACACACCTCAATAAAAGGATTAATCCCGTCAGAGCCAAGATACGGATTCACTGTTGCAAAATCCTCATCAAAAACCGATATTTTCTGATTGCCTACCGAAACCTTCCCCAGATGTCCAACTGCATATGCTGCTGAAGTAGAACCAATATCACCTCTTTTAACATCTCCGATAACGACCAAGCCTTTTTCTTTACAGTACTTCACCGTCTTGTCAAATGCCGCTAATCCGGGAATTCCAAACTGCTCATACATGGCTATCTGTGGTTTAACAGCGGGTATCAAATCATAAGTTGCATCAATAATTCCTTTGTTATACTGCCATACTGCCTCTGCTGCACCCTCAAGTGTTTCTCCGAATTCTTCATATGCTTTCGATAAAATATGCGCCGGTATATAGGAAAGCATCGGGTCCAATCCTACCACTACAGGCGCATTCGTCCTTTGAATATTCTCAATCAGTCGATCAATCATGTAAATCTCCTTCCTATTACTTTATCCTTAGAGTGAAAGGAAAGGAATGCAGTTACGCATTCCCTTCCGGTCGGTGTCATATTATGGTACCGACTTATATTTAAAAACTTCCCTCATCAAAAAGTTTATAAATCTGTATTCTACTGCTTTTATACGGATACTGTTGCCTTTTCCTCAACATAGCGCTTGATATTAAATGCATTGGTATACTTATTCACCGTAGATCCGTTCACTACCACTAACGTTGGCGCCTGCATTACTTTATAACGTGTTGCAAGCTCAATATTCTCCTCTGCATCAATCAATACATACTTCTCATTGCGCAGATATTCTTTTGCCAACTTACAGTTCGGACAAGTCTTGGTCACAAATAAGTACTTTGCATTCTCCATCGGCTCAATCTGTACTTCCGGCTCTTCATTCTCCTTGAGACTTGATACCGTTACAATTGTACTGGTCGGTCTCTTCAGGCTGGAATTATTAATATCATATACGATACGGTTCTTGTATTCCTGCGTCTTACCGTCATTCCAGTTTTGTACCGGACGATAGTAGCCTGTAATTCTGCTGTATACCTCTGCACTTGCTCCACACTGCGGGCAGGTTGCATGTTCGCCGGCAATATAGCCATGCTCTTTACATACAGAATACGTAGGAGATAATGTATAATACGGCAATTTGTAATTCGTTGCTATCTTCCTAACCAATGCTGCTGCTGCCTTCCAATCCGGAAGTTTTTCCCCGAGGAATGCATGGAACACGGTTCCTGATGTATAGAGCGTCTGCAAATCATCCTGAATATCCAATGCATCAAAGATATCTGACGTATAATCAACCGGCAGATGTGAACTATTGGTATAGTACGGTGTATCTCCCTGATGACCTGCTGTCTTGATATTCGGCCATCTCTTTCTGTCATGCTTAGCCAAACGATAAGTGGTACTCTCTGCAGGTGTTGCTTCCAGATTATATAAGTCTCCGTACTCTTCCTGATAATCAGAGAGACGATTTCTCATATGATTCAGTACTTCCTTGGTAAATTCCTGCGTTCTCTTATCTGTCATGTCTGCACGTAACCAGTTTGCATTGAGTCCGACCTCGTTCATACCAATCAAACCAATTGTTGAGAAATGATTGTTGAAGTCACCGAGATAACGTCTTGTATATGGATAGAGTCCTTCTTCAAGCAACTTTGAAATAACACCACGCTTTACCTTAAGGCTGCGTGCTGAAATATCCATCATTCTGTTGAGTCGTTTGTAGAAGTCATCTTTATTAGCGGATAAATAGGCGATTCTCGGCATATTGATGGTTACCACACCTACAGAACCCGTACTCTCACCAGAGCCGAAGAAGCCGCCTGTCTTTTTGCGAAGTTCACGTAAATCCAATCTCAGTCGGCAACACATACTTCTGACATCACTCGGTTCCATATCGGAATTAATGAAGTTAGAGAAATAAGGGGTGCCGTATTTGGAGGTCATCTCAAACAATAAACGGTTATTCTCTGTGTCTGACCAGTCAAAATCATTGGTGATGGAATAAGTCGGAATCGGATATTGGAAACCGCGTCCGTTTGCATCGCCTTCAATCATCGTTTCAATGAAAGCTTTGTTAATCATATCCATCTCTGCCTTGCAGTCTTTATACTTGAAATCCATTTCCTTGCCGCCGACAAGTGCCGGTAACTCTGCAAGGTCATTCGGAACAGTCCAATCAAGTGTTACATTGGAAAATGGTGCCTGTGTGCCCCATCTGCTGGGTGTATTCACACCATATACAAATGCTTCAATGCATTTCTTTACTTCTTTATAGGAAAGGTTGTCCGCCTTTACAAACGGAGCTAAATATGTATCAAAAGAGGAAAATGCCTGTGCACCTGCCCATTCATTCTGCATGATGCCGAGGAAATTAACCATCTGATTACACAGTACTGATAAATGTGCAGCAGGAGCAGATGTAATCTTACCTCTGATACCGCCAAGGCCTTCCGTAATCAACTGCTTTAAGGACCAGCCTGCACAATAACCTGTGAGCATAGACAAATCATGGATATGAATGTCTGCGTTACGATGTGCGTCTGCTATCTCATGATCATAAATCTCTGACAACCAATAATTAGCAGTCACTGCGCCTGAATTGCTTAGAATCAGTCCACCGACCGAGTAAGTCACTGTAGAATTTTCCTTAACTCTCCAGTCTTCTATCTTTACATAACTATTAACAACATCCTTGTAATCAAGGATTGTAGACTTCATGTTGCGTATCTTTTCTCTGTTCTTGCGGTAAAGGATATAGGCCTTTGCAACATCTGTATAGCCTGCTTGCTCCAAAACAGTTTCAACACTGTCCTGCACATCCTCCACATGGATCTTGTCGTCCTTTAATTTCGCCTGAAAATCTGCTGTTACACGGAGAGACAACAAATCAATCATATCATTATTGTACTGCTTCTCACATGCTACAAATGCCTTCATAATAGCATCATTAATCTTCGATAAATTAAAATCTGTAACTTCCCCATCTCTTTTGATTACGCTAAACATCCCTCTACTCCCTTCCCTCATCGGTTCCACGGAAATCTTCTATTTTGTTTACATAAGTATTATAGAACCAACTAGGAAAATTATAACATTGGCTTAATAAATTGTCAACAGAAAAACACTACATATTATGTTAACTTTTGGTTGTTAACACAAGATGTAGTGTTTTTAGGTACTTTTGCACAAACGTAGATTTCATGGGCATTTGACGGTGTTTTTATGCTATTTTGCCACTTTTTCGTACCACTCTTTTGGTACCAGTGCTTTCACATAAATTCCATTTTCTCTGTAATCTTCCTGTAACATTTGCCCGTATTTCCGTATTATTTGGAGTTGATTTACAGTTTCATAAGAAAATAAACGCTCAATCAAAATATTTTTTTCTTGCAGCAATTTTACCAAAAATTCTTGAAGCTGTAATAATCCCGAACCATCCTTCGCAGAAATCTCCAATGTCTTTTGCGCCTTCAGGTCTTTTAACACCTGGCGTTCTTCCACCAAATCCTGCTTATTAAACAGCGTCACCACCGGTTTGTCTGTCACACCGAGTTCTGTTAACGTCTGGTACACCACAAACATCTGATGGTCCATTTGTGGATTTGCAGCATCCACAACATGAATAATGATATCCGCATATTTTGCTTCTTCTAATGTACTGCGAAATGCTTCAATCAAGTGATGCGGAAGCTTTCTGATAAACCCGACCGTATCGGTCAATAGCAATTGCTGCTTCCCCGGAAGTTCCAAAAGACGCGTTGTTGGGTCCAGTGTTGCAAACAACTTATCTTCTGATAACACTTCAGAACCGGTCAACGCATTCAGCAGTGTTGATTTGCCCGCATTCGTATAGCCCACGATTGCAGCCACCGGAATATGGTTCCGTTCCCGCTGCTGTCTTGTAACCTCTCTGTGCTTCTTGACTGCATTCAATTCCTGATTCAACACAGCAATCCTATGTTTTATGGTTCGCCTGTCGACCTCAAGTTTCTTCTCACCGGGTCCTCTTGTTCCGATACCTCCGCCAAGCCTTGACATAGACCGTCCGTAACCTATTAATCTCGCTTGGGCATAGCGAAGCTGCGCCAGCTCCACCTGTATCTTACCTTCCGCCGTCGCAGCTCTTTTTGCAAAAATGTCTAGAATCACAAGCGTTCTGTCCATTACTTTAACATCCAATTCATCGGACAGATTACGCAGTTGCACCGGAGACAGTTCATCATCACATACAATTCCCGTTGCATCACATTCCCAAATCAATTCTTTTAACTCTAACAGTTTACCCTTGCCTAAATATGTGGCAGCATGTATCTGCTCTCTGTTTTGAATCAACTCACCGACCACCTCGGCATCTGCTGTTATACAAAGTTCTGCAAGTTCTGCAACACTCTCTTCTGTATCATCATGATCATAGGTCGAAACACCGACCAGTATTACCTTTTCTGTTTGTTTCTGTGTATCCATCTTTACCTCGTTTTCAAAAATTCATACTCGCGCAACGCCTTTTCATCATCCGGATAGGTCTTTAGATAAGCTTCCATACTAACAGTTGCCTTTTTGAATTCTCCGAGATACTCATAAGCTACAATTTCGTTATATTTAAGACTTTGCATCAAATCATTATTTTCAATGGCAAGTCCTTGTTCAAATGCTTCCAGCGCGCCTGTATAATCCTCAACATTCATTTTACACAATCCAAGTTGATTATATACAGCCGCCTCATTTTCATGCTTTTCCAAGTACTTACTGTAAATGGATGCGGCATAATTCACATCACCAAGCGCTTCATACGATTTACCCAGTAAGAGCGTGAGTTCTGCAGTGTCAATTGTATCGCTTGCTTTTTCAAAACTGTTTCTGGCATCCTCATACTGTCCTAAATAGTAATAAAACTTTCCCTGCTGGTAGATACTCATCTTGGTGTCACCTTCCAGCGCACGTTTCAGATAAACATCTCCCTCACTCTTATAGCCCATTCCGAATAAGTCTTCGTAAATATGAATGTATAAATCATGATCCTTCGGTGTCAATTCCACCGCACGGTTAAAATCAGAAATTGCCTCGTCATACCTGTCACTCTTCAATGCAACCGAACCACGCAGATAATGCGCCTGTGCATTTTCTTCATCCAAAGCAAGAATTGCGGAATAGGTCTGATAAGCTCCCTCAAAATCTCCGCTCTTATATTGTGCAACCGCAAGATAATAGGAAATATCATATTCTATATCCCCAATTAATCCGTTTGACTGTCCGAGCGCACGTTCAAAGGCCTTAATTGCACTCTCGTAGTCTGCCATCGCCAAATAGGCCATACCCTGTCCACGATAGGCTTTCTTTGCATTTTCGCCCGCAACAACTGCTGCTTCAAAGTACTGGTTTGCCGTTTCATAATCCAAATCCTTTAAAGCCTGCATTCCTGCCTCAGTCTTGGATATTTCCTTTTTGGAACCGCATGCCGTAAGCAGAACAGTTGACGCAATCATCAATATTAAAATGGTAATTCGGTATAGCTTTTTCTTCATTTGCAAATCTTCTCCGTATCAGCAATTAGAGCCCGCAGTTTGACTGGAACGTTTTCCATATCTCAGAATGCAAATCCTCTGCTTCCTGACTGATGTTCTGAACAATTTCACCGGAAGTAACCGTATCCGGTACCACAAGTGTATCTCTCATATCTTCCGAAATATATTCCTCTGCTGCCTTATTCGTGCAGTAGTATCCGATATACTCAAAGCATTGTGCCGATATCTCCGGACGCAGAATGTATTCCAAGAATGCATGTGCTGCATCTGCATTTGGCGCCTTGGACGGAACGAATGCCGCCATAATGCCAAAGCCTAATCCCTCTGAAGGATAAGCAACGGAAAGTTCCGGTTTTGCTGCCAATGCTGTATTGACCTGTGAAGTGTATAAAAAGGCTGCATCTACTTCACCACTGATAATATAATCCTGTGTATTACTGTCACTGATTAAACGAATATTCGGTGCCAGTTCATTCAATTTATCGCCCGCTTTTTGAATCACGTCCAAATCCTCTGTATTAAAAGATTCTCCCAAAGTTTTCAATGCAATTCCGTCAATGACACGATAGTTTCCGATAATCGCCACACTGTCCTCAAGTGCCGGATTCCACAAATCTTCATAAGATGTCATTTCAAATCCGACCGCTTCTTTGTCATATACAATCAAAGGAATACCTGCTCCGTATGGTACTGTATACTCATCTGTCTCATCATAGAACTGTCCCTGATACAATGGATTGATGTTAGAAAAATTGGTCAGTTTTTCTTTATCAAGTTTCTGTACCAGCCCTTCTTGTATCGCCAGTTCAATAATATAGTCATCAGCAATGACAAGGTCATAATCACCGCCCTGTGTCTCTTCAAGTTTTGCTAACATATCTTCGTCATAATCAAAGTTTGAATAATATATCTTGATGCCCGTTTCTTCTTCAAATCCTGTCAGTACTTCCTGCGGAAACATGCCGTCCCATGTGTACAGACTCAGTTCCCCGTTTCCCTTTTGTCCGCATCCACTCAATAACCCAACTGTCAAAACAAATGCAAACATCAAACCAAATACTTTTTTCTTCATAATATCTCTCCTCTTTTATAAAATAACACGTGCTATTGTTGTTCCCGACGACCAATCCTGTCTGAAATGATAACCGCAATAATCGTAACAAGCAGTATCAATGTCGCCAGTGCATTAATCTCCGGTGTGACGCCGGTCTTTAATTTCGTATAAATCTTTACCGGCAAAAGATTTACCTTCGGACCAGTTGCAAAAATGCTGATTACTACATCATCAAATGACATCGCAAATGCAAGTAAAGCCCCCGAAAAAATTGCCGGTGTAATCAACGGTAATATTATATCAAAGAAGGTGCGTATCTGTGAAGCCCCCAAATCTCTGGCCGCCTCCGGTAAACTTTGATCCATACCGATTAACCGTGCACTGACCATGATGAAAATGTAAGGAACACAGAAAGTTGTATGTGCAATAATCAGCGTCATCATACCAAACGGAAGTCCCATTAACGAAAATACCGCAAGGAACACCATGCCGAGTATGATTTCCGGTATCATGAGCGGAAGTTTTGACAGATACGATATCACATGATTGAACCGACAAGTCGTCTTTGTCATTCCGAATGCTCCAAGCGTGCCGATGATAATAGCCAATACACAACTCGCTACCGCAAGAAAAATACTGTTTCCCAGTGCTTCCATAATGTCACGTTGCCTAAACAACACACCATACCACGAAAGCGTAAATCCACCCCATACCGATGACACTTTCGATACATTAAAGGAATATAAAACCGTTAATGCAAGCGGAATATACATCATTATAATAATCAACACCATATAAATGTGTGAAAGCCTCTTACCTTTCTTCTTCCTATTCATACCAAGCCCTCCAGATTTCTTGTTCCGAACGCCTTGCGATAAATCCAAATCAACAAAGAAGTTAGTAGCATCAACACAACCGACAATGCCGCAGCAAACGGCAGATTGCGTCCTTTCGTCAACTGCTCCTGTATAAGAGAGCCGACCAGCACAATTTTATTGCCTCCGAGAATATCCGCAATAAAGAAAAGTCCCATAGACGGAATAAACGTCAGAATAATACCCGACATAAGACCAGGCATCGTCAACGGAAGTGTAACTGTTAAGAACGCTTTTGTATGGGAAGCTCCCAAATCCATTGCGGCTTCTCTCATGCTCCAATCCATCTTCTCAACGCTGGAATACACTGATAATATCATAAACGGAAGCAATGCATAAACCATTCCGACCGTCACCGCAGGATAAGTATACAACAGTTTCAACGGTTCTTTTATCAAATGCAGTTTCATTAACAAACTATCCAATACCCCATTGCTACGGAATACAATAATCCAGCCATACAGCCGAAGCAATGAACTGGTCCAAAACGGAATCATAAGCAACAGCATCACTCTCTTTTTCCATACCGGAGAGAGTTGTGCCATAAAATACCCAAACGGATACCCAAACAGAATAATCAAACCTGTGGAGATAAACGCAAGTTTCAATGACTCTGCAAACGTATTCAAATACAGAGGCTCAAGAATCCTTTTATAGTTGTCGAGTGTAAATACGGGAATGAAGCCCCAGACTTCGGCGCGCCCCATAAAGGACAATAACACCATATAGACAAGCGGAAATACCACAAATACCAGCGTAAATACATAAATTGGAACCAGTGTAAGATAAATCCATTTATTACGTTTCATGACTGCTCCTTCAACAATTCCGAATCCGTTACAAACTGCGCCACATAAGACGTTGCAGGATGTTCAAATATTTCCTTCGGCGTTCCTATCTGCTCGATTTGACCTTCGTGCATCACCACAATACGGTCTGACAGATATGCTGCCTCTTCCTGATCATGTGTAATATAAATAAACGTTATATCCAACTGCTGCTGTAACTTTTTAAGTTCAATCTGCATCTGCCGTCTCAGTTGCAAATCCAATGCCCCCAGAGGCTCATCCAGTAGCAGCACACGCGGCTCGTTAATAATTGCCCTTGCAATTGCAACTCTCTGTCTCTGCCCACCCGAAAGTTCCGAGGGTTTTCTCTTCTCATATCCCTCCAGCTGCACAAGTTCCAATATGCTTTTCACACGCTTTTTCACTTCAGCCTTTGGAATATTTCTTATTTTGAGACCATATCCCACATTTCCCTCAATTGTCATATGCGGAAACAATGCATAATTTTGAAACACTGTATTCACATTGCGAACGTTTGGCTCAAAGTCAGTAACATTCTCACCTTCTAGCCAGACCTCGCCCTCGTCTGCATCGGTAAGTCCTGCAATAATACGAA
>DATESB010000186.1:0-4696 GCA_035271065.1 Lachnospiraceae bacterium
AAGTTTATACAGGCCATTGTACCGGTGAAAAAGCTTTTCTAATTCTGAAGGATGAACTGGGAGATATCGTTTATCAGTTGAAGACAGGACTTACTATCACACTTTAAGGTTTTTTAGTGTGTCACTTGACTAGAAAAAGTCGGTGGCACACTTTTTTACTTTATAGGAAAATGCTCCATTCACCACAACTCATAATTATAAGCGCCTTCACAGGTGCAGGCGCTTGAAATAGACGATTGCAGATTAGAAGATATAAAAGCCTTCTTCACCGATATCGTCATCAAGATCGTCGTCTTCATGAAGAAAATAATCCATGTCCAGAAGGTCGTTATCACTCATGCTTCTTACATCATCAGCAGTCATTCCTTCAGGGGGATTTTTAATATATTTATTTCTAATTTCCTCTGTATGATTGTTCATATAATTGTCCTCCGTTTTTGCTTTCATTTTACCACAGACGGAGTAACTGTGAAAGAATTTATGCATAGGCAGGAGAACGGCAACCCTTGGCATTTGCTATTACCTTTTTATACATTTCATCCAGAGGAACACGGTGGTGATTATGATAGAGTTCTAAAAGACTCATGGTATTACTACAACAGGGGCATTTAAGAGGATCATAGCCAAAGGAGGTTAAGATACATTCCCTCCATTTGTTAAAGGAAAGATAAATGCCATGCTTTTCTTTTGCAATAGCATGATTAAGTTTTTTATCAGATTCACGATGCCTAGCATACAGACCATAGTAACGTATCATTTTGAAATGTTTTTCAGGAATGTGCTGGATAAGACGTTCTATGAATTCAAGGGCAGGGATTGTTTCAATAACAAGTGCTTCATCTTCGTGACGATTGTAGTGAAAGGTAACATTTTCCCCATCATAGTCGTCTATACGAGAGGTGGCAATAACCGGTCTTCCAAGGTAACGACCAATGTATTTAATCACAGTACCGGGTTTACATTTGTTTGGTTTTGCATAAACATAAAATCCATCTTTATGGTTTTTATAGACGGAGGATTTTACCTTTCTAAATGAAAAGTCTAGATGTTTTTCTAACTCTTTAAGGAGAGCTGTTTGGAAGGAGTCGCGCATGAATCTGTAGTTAAAATGGGTTTTATTTCGCCATAGACCGCTATTACCAAGTCCTCCTTCTGAGATGAGACAATGAATATGAGGATTCCATTTCAAGTCTCTTCCAAAGGTATGGAGGACACAAATAAAACCAGGTGTAAAGGATTCAGCTTTATTATCCTTGTAAAACATTCGATGTACAACACTATTGACAGCAGAAAACAGACAATTGAGAAGATAACGGTTTTTAAGGAAATATGGTCGAAGTTCTTTTGCTATAGTAAAAACGCAGTGACGATGCTGAACATTAATTATTTTAAAGGACATGGAGGTGGTACGATCAATGGAATATTTATTTCCACAGGTAGGACAGAATCTACTATGGCATCGAAATGGAACAAACTTTAAGTTACCACATTTTGTACAACCATACATGGCTCCTCCGTAAGAAGGATCACCACAATTAAGCATCTTCTCTACATTTTCAATAACAGAACTTCGAGGATGCAAAACATATAACATTTCTTCATAATGGTTATTTAATATCGTTTGTAATATACTCATAAGACCATTATGAAACAAAGAGGCACAAAAGAAAACCCCTAATTCCCCTCATGAATGAGGGGCAAGGGGAGTTGAAGTGTCGAAGACACTTTTTTATTTTTGGAGGTGATAGAAATTGAAGAAACTAATCTGCGCATTGCTTTTAGGGACAATGCTTTTTTCTTTGGCTGTGCCTGCCTTTGCCGCCGATCCAAACATTGACGGCGGCGGTGGCGGAATGGGTCAGGGAACCGGGCAGAATTCATGGACACCGGGGCGTGACGGAGTGCGGATTACGGTTGTCCGTGACAGTGACAATACCCCCATATCAACCCCTATTGATTTTTCCAATGGCTCCAACGGTGATATGGCTGTGCATTTTGGAAAGGTAAGCAAAATATCCTATCGCTCCGGCTCGACGCTTACTCCCCATACGAGCAAATATGTTTGCTATCAGCCGAGCCAAGCCATGCCCCGCATTGTCAGCTCCAACGGCTCCAGTAATATTGCGGCAATCCGAAGCTATTTCTGCCGTGAGGGAACGATTCGTGACATTGCCAATGCCACGGGCATGGATTATGATACCCTGATAAATGGCAAGTACAAGATTTTATTGGAGCCAATAGCCTATTTCAAATACAACAGCGTCATGTTTGCCATGACCGCCACCGAAGCGGCTCTATACAACAAACAGGTAGGAAACGGTCTGCGGAGCAAGATGGTATCTCTATCCCACAAGAACTTACCGCTTTCCATGTTCCTTGAAACTCCTGATTTGGGCTTTGCCGCATGGAGCGGTTCCACAACCATGGCGCAGAGCGACGAAACCATTATCACATATTTGGGAATGGGTATTATCCGCTTTTCAGAGCCTGACCCGGAACCGCCCAAGGAAAGCAATGTGACCTACCGCTGCGATACGGAGGTCATCACAGCCGTCACGCTTACAACCGGCTCACAGAAAACGCCGGACAATCCGGCATATGCACGGTTTTCCATCAATGGAAAGACCTATTCCCATAGCGGCATCTATATCCCGGAGGGAGGTTCACAGCTTGCATGGGTCAAATGGCGCACCCCGAAAGAACCGGGCTATATTACCATCACCGTTGCCGGCAACTGTTCCGTGAGTAGCAGTGAGATTGTGGCACAGATTGTAGACCTTGATAAAAACCCGCCGCCCGACCCGCAGGCCAATGACCGCAACGATGGATTTTCCATTCCAGCTAAATCCGTAAAGCCGAATGTGACCTCTTTGACATGGGGTGAATGGGACTGCTGGTGGCATGAGTATTGGGTCTGGCACAGCGGTGATGAGGATGAGGACGGCTGGTGGGAGGACTGCGGCTGGTGGGAATATGCCTGGCTCGCCTACTCCGCAAGCCTGACGGCGGAACTGCGTACCAAGCCGGATGACAAATCCCCCACAGCTTCCGGCAAAATAATGAAGAGCGGATACGGATTAAATGCGGATGGATCGGCACAGGTTCGTTCCTCCGCACCCAGCAGTCACATCACAGGGGTGCAAAACGTGGTGGCTTATTTTCCCGAATTTAATTACTCCACCTACTGGCGGCTCTTGAAGCGGCTTAACACCGGCTATTCCAGCACCTTTGCCTTTGAGAAAAACAAATACAGCACCTATGGGCAATCCTGCCACTTTTCGCCGGTGTGGTTCCCGGATGGGCGGTACACGACCTATGCGGAATACCTTGACGCATGGACGCCTGCCGGTATGCTTCAAATCAATCTGACGGACGATTTGACCATTCGTGGATCACTTTTTGACGATTGGCATATCCGTCCGCTCAAGTGAGGTGGCTTATGGGAAACCGAGCAATTTACATCATTCGGGAGAGCAGTGAAAACAACTTCTTTTCCGTATATCACGGAGCAAATGCCCTGTCACCGCTTCTGCGGATGTTTCAGGCACAGCAGCTTCAGGAAACCTTTTCACAGCCGCAGTCCATCAGCCATATTTTTGAACACTTGGATTATGAGGGAGTCTACCAAAATCCTCGGCTGGAGGACTCAGATATGTTCTGCACACGCATCCTTCCGGCAGAAATGCCGGAATACAACAAGGCTTATGCACAGCGCAGCGAGTTTCAAATGCGGATGGTATTTGACCTCGATCAGAACGATTTTATGATGGAGTATAACCCCAACTGCCCATGGTATCGCACCATGGGCAGTTTCTCCATTGACCTCGATGTGGGGCTGGAAAACGTACAAAAGCTCCTTGCTCATGCCGAGCAGAGAGGCATTACCGATTTTGGCAGGCTGCTTACCATCTATCATCACAGCACCGGTCTTGAAGATAAGCTGGAATCTGCCCGTGGATATATGCGTTTTACGGAATATTTGGAATCTCCGCAGGCACAGGAGGATAGAGAACGCTACCGGCGGCTGCTCGATCATCAGGAGGAGCTGGACGAGGAAACCGATGAAGAAATGGAGGAACGATAAATGCAGGGACTTTTATTCCCGATTATTATGCTGGCCGTCACCCTTGTGGGTGGCGGCCTTTTGCTTCTGTTCCTGAAAACGGCTAAGAAACGGCCGGTATCAGACGAAGCGGCCATATCCATGCAGACCGCACAGCAGTTTATCAATGTGCGGGATGTAAAAGACAAATACCTATATACCAAAGATGGGTTGGTTCTGATTTTTCTGCGTATCCACTCAATCAGCATTGACTTATTCAGCAAAGCTGAAAAAAGTGTCTTGATTCGGCAGCTTACCGCAGAGCTGTCCGATATTCAGTACCCCTTTAAGTTTATGGGGGTCAGCAGGCCCGTGGATATTTCTCCCCTGATCGCTGATATGCAGGGAATGCTTAAAACCGCCGATGACCGACGCAAGGAGCTGTTGCGGCAGGAGATTTTGCAGATGAGCAGCTACGCCTTGTCCGGCGAAATCGTGGAGCGTCAGTTTTATATCTCCATGTGGGATCGGTGCGAGGACGGTGTGGAAAAAGACTTATTTAAGCGGGCATCCCTTCTGGCAGAGAAGTTTACCACCAATGGAATTGGCTGCGATGTACTGGCAGAAAAGGAGATTGTACGGCTTTTGAACCTC
>DATESB010000187.1:0-14576 GCA_035271065.1 Lachnospiraceae bacterium
TTGCCATACCGTGCAATAGCTAATTATTAAATTGACAAAAAAATAAAGCTATTACTAGCTTTGTGGAACATAATAAGTTGAGTAAGTGTCAAACTCCCGTATAATAGCATCATAGATGCCAGTAAAATATGAAAATTTTAGTTGTCTATTTAAATTAAGCACTTGAAATCCCCCTGTGGTTTATATACATATTGTACCATGTAATCAAGTAAAAAAATAGTATTAGGAAAGCATTTTTTAGCGAAACTTGAGTTTCCGTAGTTTTATCCGCAACAGCTCAATTCTATCAGTATCGGTATAAACAACTTTCAGAAAACACCCAAAATATAAGAAATCTTAGTCCTTTTTGATGGAAAGATGAATCGCCACAAAATAATTTACTAAACAAAAAAGGATTTCTTATGATTAATATTACATCAAATACGTATACTTTGAAACGAAAAATTTTTTCAAATAACAGTTCAAAACATCTCTTTAAACCGCATCGTACGAAATGCCTATCGCTTCGACTTGAAAGGACCGTCACGAAGATCAACCGTAGAACATCAGGCGGCTGACGCCGGGGATGACAATCTGGAAGCAATGGAGTATACTAACCAATAGATGTTATCTTGTCCACTTGGTACAGGAATCCTGTCCGGATGTTATAGGAACTACCGTCCGGATAATACAGGAACCGTTGTCCGAGAGTTACAGGATGCTTGTACCAAATAGACAAGAATAATCAAGAATTTGGCGAAGGTGTTAATTGTATGCCGGAACGAGTTTTACTAGAGGGTTGCTGAAAGTTGTTGTGAGTAGTGTCAAGACATATGATGAAATCATTGCATTTCAAAAGGAGGAGAATTAACAGATGACATTATCAGAAAAAGATGGAAAATTGTACTATGAGTTGTGGCTGCCACTTCTGGATTTTGTGAATCAGAAGTATAGAGTAAACAGAAAAGTAAAGAAGATGGCAGGGGCACAAAGCCTAGAACCAGCGGACGTAAAAGCAGTGTCAGATAAACTATGTGAAAATCCACAGGTAATAGATGAATATCTGTCATCCTGCCCGAACATGTTGGAAGAACATAGAAATATCGTTGAAGGTTGGAAACGAAGTATAAAAGGAAGATTTATCATAGAACGTCATTTGAAAAGTGGATCAATCTTGATTTCCATGGAAGACGAAACAGTATATCAGGTAAGTGGAATAATTACCAGCATAGAAGAAATGTTTTACTATGCACCAGTGCCCTTAATGGTTGAGGCAATTCTGATGCCTTTTCGAGATGTTATTATAACAGATGGTCTGATTATGCCATACAATTTGATGATAGGAAGGAATATGAAGAGGGAATTTAAAGAAGTGTATTTGACCGCAAAAAGAAACGGAGAATTGAAAAAATCACTTTGACTTTTGGATTTGTGTGAGAAAAATGATAGGAAGTATCCGGTAGAGAAGATTAAAGGGAAGAATTTGAAGTATACGGAGATATAGTTAATGAAAACATAATTTTCAACACTCCTTCCTTTTCCTCCTTCAATATGATAGGATCAAGATCCAAATTCATAAAGGAGGTTTTCACCATGTCACTAGCAGACAAAATTTTTGGATGTTTCAAAGAAAAGGATAATTTCACATTACAAAATGCCTACAACGAAAACAATGACAAGCCAAGAGAAACCATAAGGGCAAGAATATACGACAATCTTGGAATCTGCTTCACCAGAGTCACAAAAGGAATATACAAAACCATTTCACCAAAGTGAATTACCACTCTCGTTATGTGAGCAGATAAGGAAGATGATATTATGCGAGAAACAACAACACCAACAACTAAAATCATAGAAGACATGCTTTCCCGAGACCCGCACAGAATATGGCATGCAAGTTGTGAAATAGTTTCATTATCCCAAAATCACGAACGCATTATGGAACTAGTTCCATACAAGGAAAAAATGCAGGATGCCACCAAAGGCATAGATTTAGGTGGTGTAATTGCTCCAAACAAAAGATTTCTAACAAAAGCATTTGACCTGCTTCATTTTTACGAAAAAAACCAATCATGTCCATGCACTACTCTAGGGGAAGACTCAAACCCGTGTCATTTAGAAACAGATGAATACGTGACAATATTGGAAACAAAGTACTATGACAACAGCAACTATGTAGATTACTATATAGTGCGATGCAATAAATGTCATACTACATATAAAGTTGAAGAGCGAGAATACCATATGACATGGTGGAGTTGGAAACCGATAGACAGAGCATAGGATAGATATGAACTATTTACATGTTAAACCAAGGAGGTAATCACTTATGTTTGGATTTGGAAAGAACAAAGATAACAATCCAACAAAGGATATGACCGAAAAAGAAAAACGAGAATATGAACGAAAGCATAAAAACAAGGACGAATGGGACGAACTGATAGAAGCAGATGCGTTAGGATTTTTTGATGAATGAAAGAAGATACTTGTTTTACATACGTGAGAAAGCACCAATGTTTATCAATGAAATGTAAGAGTGTATATACCGCTTGATATTAATCGAAATTCAATTCTTCGACGGTTAGATACCCTAATCGCTAATAATATATTTCACAAGTGATTTATATTTAGCCATTTCAAAATATAAGTATTTGATGTAGAATGAAGCATAAGGAATCCCCTTTCTACTACAAAAGGATAGGTGATATGTTATATAAATTATTAATTACTGAAATCACTCTGAAACAATTTGCTTATATAGTAATCATGGGAGAATCACATGAAACCAAGAAAGCATTCTACGACGCAAAATCAGAATAAAGACAGAGTTGAATTATCGGTTTCAGACTTTACCCCAACGCCTCAACTAGCTACACCTCTATTTGATATTATCCCGGCCAATTTCTTTACGCCGTTAGCCTCTCCCAACCGTCTTGTCTATTGGGAATGTATCCACAAACTTTTTTCTGTTATGAATGCCCAACTTTCATTTGGAATTGAACGAGAAATCCTTGCCGATGAATTACAATTTTACTTTGAGCAGAATCTGGCGGCTGATTTTGAAGATGGTCAGGAATCACAGAGAGACCCCAGAAAAAAGGCCAATGATATGCTGCGCCTGTTAGAAAACTATGGGTGGATTGAGATTGAGACGGATAAAAGTTATATACAGCGCGTCAACTTTCACGACTATGCTGTCAGAATCATTAAAACACTACTGGAAATAGCTGACGGGAAAAAAGTGGAGTATCAGGGATATATTTACGTCATCTATAGTCTGGTTAAATCTAATACAGATCACCCCGCTGTTGTTTTACAGCAAATTATGGAAAACACTGATTTGCTGATAACAGGACTGAAGAATCTAAATTCTAATATTAAACATTATATTGATGAACTGACCAGACATAAAACGGTAGCGGAGATTATGAATGCTTTATTCAACGATTACATTACGAACATTGTGGACAAAGCGTATCATAGATTACTGACATCAGATAATGTATCAAAATTCCGGCCCGAGATCATTGAACGGCTGGAAAGTCACAGCAGAAGTGCTAGATATGTTAAACAAACTGCAGACGAACTGGCAGCTTTGCGTGAAATTGAGAATGAAAAGGCGGAAGAACTGGTTTATCTGTATTTGCATGAAATCATCGAAGCCTTTCGCAGTATGGATGAGATTCTGGCAGAAATTAATCATAAAAATACCCAATATCAGAGAGCAGCAATTAATCGTGCAAGGTTTCTATTGGCAGGAAGTGAGGATATTCGTGGTCAATTGAAAGAGATTCTCCTATATATGAATGAACGGATTAATGAGCAGGAAATGGACTTAAACGGAATTTATGAGATTGCCTATATGGATGAATTAATTCGTATCTTTGGCAGCGCGTTTTTGGATGAAAAGTCATTCTATATTCCGATTGAAGGCAAGAAAGAGTTTAAACCAGAGGAAATCATTTATGCAGAGCCGGATATGCTTTTACGTCAGGAGAAGTTAAAGAAGATGACGGAAAAGATGCAGCAGATTTTGAGCCCGGAGCGGATAGAATCCTATGTAAAAAGCCAATTGGGTTCACGAAACAGAATGCAGGCAAGCGAGCTTCCTTTGGAAAATGTAGAGGATTTAATTAAAATGATTTATATTCGTCTGTATGGAACAAGAAAAAGTATGAAGTATTATATAGAGAATAATGAGGGAAAACATAAACAATTTGGGGAGTACTATTTTCCGGACTTTACGATTTCGATAAAAGACAGGAAAGGGGAAAAAGCATGAATCTGTTAGAAGGCATGTTGCAGAGAGATCAGGAAGAATTTCGGCGAATTTGTAATAAATTAATCAATATCTGTTTCTTATGTAAGAAAAATGCAGCAACAAAGTCGGATTACTATTTTGTGCTGAAATACAAGGAGAAGTATGAGCAACTGTTAAGTACATTGGGATATCGTCTGGAGATTAATGAAGAGTATGGTGTGATTCAATTGACCAATGCTTTGAATGTAAACCGGCAGAATTTGAAACTGTACGAGTCCATCATTTTGTTAATACTTCGAATACTATTTGATGAAAAGAAGAGAGAACTGTCCGTATCTGATGAGGTGATTGTCAGCCTTGGAGACATACAGGATAAGTATCTCAGCCTTAAAATCAGAGAGAAAATGATTGATAAAACAACTATGAACAATACGTTGCGATTATTGCGTCGATATCAACTGGTTGAGTTTTTAGACAGCGACCTTAGCAATGAGGAGACAAGAATCCTGATTTATGATTCTATTTTAATGGCAGTTCGTGTAGAGGATATTAAAAAGGTTTATGAGAAGGTAGATACTTATCGAAAGGGGACATTAAAGGATGAAGAAGTTGACCCGGATGAAATTGATTAATTGGCACCGATTCACGGATACGATTATAGATTTTGGTGACTCTACGTTGATTTCAGGAGAAAACGGAGCCGGTAAATCGACGCTTTTAGATGCCATCCAGTTTGTAGTCACCTGTTCGACCAATCATTTTAATAAAGCGGCACATGAGAACGGAAAACGGAAACTGACAGGCTATATCCGCTGTAAAACAGGACGCGAAAATCATCCTTATGAAAGGAATGGGGAAATTAGCGCGCATATTGCTTTGGAGTTTTATGAAGAGAGCAAAAATAGTTATTTCATAATTGGTGCAGTTGTTGATTCTGCAACAGAAGGTCAGGAGACGGTTTTCAGATATTTGATGGATAACTGTATGTTTGAAGATGATATGTTCAAAGAGGGAAAGCAACCGCGTACTATTACAGAATTTCGTACTTATAATAGTAAAAAGATTAAACAATCTGCTAAAACGCAGGCAGAAGCAAAGAAAATTATCAAACAGCGATTTGGTCGGATTGAGGACAAGTTTTTTCAATTGATACCTAAGGCAATGGCGTTTAAACCGATTGATGATATTAAGGATTTTGTGTACTCCTATGTTTTGGATGAAAAAGAGGTCAATATTGACACCTTACGCGAAAATGTCCGAAGTTATCAGGAGTTGGAACAGACTTTAGAGGGTGTGAAGAAAAGAATTGAAAAACTGAAAGAGATTGAACAATATTATAATGAAGTAACAACTTGTATTCAGGCAGACAAAATGTATGAATTCTTTCTGACGCAGTCAGATTATGATATCACAGGTGAACATATTAAGACGTTACAGAAAACAATTGAAACAGAGCAGTATCGTTTAACAGAATTGACCAAAATCAAGAATACGTTTCAAAAGGAATGGAATAACAAAAATGAGATTTATACAGCACTTTTAGTGGAGATGAAGCAAAACAAGCAGTATCAGGTTTTAGAGGAACAGAAGAAACAATTAGAGTATCTGCAGGAGAAAAGAGTAGAACAGGAAGAAGAACAGAAGCAGTTGATTACCAGTGGAAAAGCCGCATTACAGAAGGCGAATAAATTGTCACGGATCAAGGATGCAGACAGTTGTATCAGAGAATATGAGGAACTGCTTCGTCATTTGAAGGATGTTGAGGATATTGTAGTAGCAAAAGAATTGGTCAATCGAGTGATTACATATAAAAAGGAAATGCAGCAGAAACTCCAGAAGAAAATGTTGGAAGTGCAGTTGGAGATACAAAGTATTTCTGAAAAGACTGTGGAGTTAACAGAAAAAATAAAGAAACTGGAGCGGAGAACATTTTCATATCCTGTAACTGTTGAACTGCTTAAAGGAAAGATTGAACAAGAGTTTTTACGTCTGGGTAGAACTGCGCAGCCAAGGGTGCTGTGTGAATTATTGGAAATAGTCAACGAAAAATGGCGCAATGCAGTAGAAGGATATTTGAATACACAGCGTTTCTATCTTCTGGTTGAACCGGAGCATTTTGATATAGCGCTGGGTGTTTATGAAAAACTTCGCAAGGAGAAGAAAGTCTATGGTGTCGGACTGATTAATACCGGTAAATTAGAAGCATATGATACTGTTCCTGAAGGAAGTTTGGCCTCCATGGTAGAATCAAAGAGTATTTATGCCAAGCGTTATATCAACATGATACTTGGAAAAGTTCATATGTGTGACCGCTTTGAAGACTTGAAGAAGTATGAAGTATCGATTACAGCAAACTGTATGCGGTATCAGAACCATGTTGCCAGTGCGATTAAACCACAGATATATGAGCAGCCGTTTATTGGTCAGAATGCAGTAAAGATTCAGTTGGAACAGACCAAAATGCAACTTGCAGCAGAGAAAGAGAAAGGAAAAGAACAAGAAAATCGTCTGGATAGTATTATTCAGATTATAGAACCACTTGAGACAGAGGATGACATCGACATAAAGTATCGTATTGAAGTCTTGTCTGAGATTAAGAGGACAAAGATTGCAATTGATAAATGTGAAAAAGAAATTAAAGAGTTGGAGAAACATGCAACCTACATTGAAAAACAGATTCAAGCTGATAAATTAAAAGCAGAATGTGATAAACTACAGCAGGATATTTCCTTAAAAGATAGAGAGATAGGTTCCTGCCAACAAAAGATACAAAACTCGGAGGAAAGTTTAACCGAGGCCAGAGTAGATGAGGCAGCTAAGAAAGGTGAGTTATCGTCGTTATCTATAAGTGCAGGAGAGAATTATTCACTTTGGAAAAAGGAGTATGACAAACAGACAGAGAGTAAATCATATGAACAGTTCCGAATCAATTTTGACAGAAGAAGGAAAGCAAATCATACCAATCAGGAGACTGCAACCGGTAAAATGACGGCAGCAATGGTTGACTATAAGACCGCTTTTGATTTCGGTGCAGCAGCCATCTTGGAGTCATACCCTGAATATGCAGCTATTTATGATAGGTTGGTACACTCAGAGTTATTGAGTTATGAGGAAAAAGTCACAAGGGCGAGAATGGCGGCAGAAGAAGAATTCAGAGAACAGTTTCTGTCAAAATTGCAGGAGAACATGAAGCAGGCGCAAGGTGAATTCAAGGAATTGAACAGAGCATTAAAAGATATTGTTTTTAGCAATGAAAAGTATGAATTCATGTATCTTCCTAGTAAAAAACTTGGAAAATACTACGATATGATTATGGATGACTTTAATGTAGTTCAGGGTGAATCTATTTTCAGCGGTCTGTTCCATGAAAACCATAAAGAAGTTATTGAGGAACTTTTTTCAAAACTTGCGTTGGATCAGGAAAATAGCGCAAAGACGTTGGATGAATTTACAGATTATCGAACCTATATGGATTATGATATCAAAATTATTCATGATGACGGCAATTATTCGTATTACTCCAAAGTTTGTGAAGAGAAGAGTGGCGGGGAGACCCAGACACCTTTCTATGTAACCGTTGCCGCATCTTTTGTACAGTTATACAGCAGCAATATCGGCGGTGAAGCAATAGGTCTGATTATGTTTGATGAGGCATTTAATAATATGGATGATGAGCGTATCGGAGGCGTTTTGGAATTTCTGAATCGATTACCGTTGCAAATTATTATTGCAGCACCGCCGGATAAGATACAGTATATCGGACCTAAAATGGAAGAGACATTGTTGGTTTTAACAGATCATCAAATGAATTATGTGGAGGAATACCGTTATGATGCCGTTCGAGAAGAAAATATTGAACAGCCTTCTTGATTCTTATGAGAACAGCCGTCTTTCCAGAGGGGAAAATAAGGTCAAGATTCATATATCTTTTCCATTTCAAAAGACGAAATTACCAGAGTATTTCAATGAAAGTTCTTTGGCTTATGAAGAAATTCATGCCAGAGTAAAGCAGTTGGAAAGCAAAGGATATCTGACCATTGTGTGGAAGGATAAGAAGAAGGATCATATCATTGAAAAAGTCATTCTATGTGAAGAATCTTTGCCCAAATTATATCGCTATATGAACCGCATTTCCAAGAATGTGCAGCAGGAAGAAGTTCTGACGATGTTTGAACAATGGATGTCAGAGGTTAATACACCGGTAACTTCCGCATTTATTCAGCGTATGTATGAACGAATTTCTGAAAAAAAGTCTGTAAAAGAATATCTAGATATTAGTAATCCAGAAGATATCAATGAATTGATAACTACTCTACAGGTAGTAGAACAAAACAGCAAAGAGTGTTTTTATCGGGAATTTTCTGTTCAACTTTTTCATGACAGTAAAAGATTTGAGGCATTGGCAGGCAGGATATGCAGAATTCTAAAAGAAGAGATACCGGAATATGTAGGAATGGAGAATGAAGACATTCTTGCTGAGTATCAGATTCTTAAAAATCCCGGATATGTATATCTGAAGGGTGCAGTACAGATTTCTGTCAGTAATGAGTTAAATACAGAAGAGGCATATATCGATATCACCGGATTCAAGAACGGAGTTGGGTTTAGCATTGATAGACTTAATATAGATAATTTCAGCATCAAGGCAGCGAAAGGAAGTATAAAAACAGTTTATACAATAGAAAATCTAACATCCTTTTATCGATTTGAGCGTGAAGACAGTTTGGTCATATATCTCGGTGGCTATCATAATGCAGTGAGAAGAATGTTGATAGAAAAGGTTTTTATGATATTACCCGAAGCGTCTTATTATCATTTTGGTGATATAGACGCAGGAGGATTCTATATTTATCACCACTTAATCAGAAAGACAGGACTTTCGTTTCAACTGTATCAGATGAATGTGGAGACACTAAAGAAATATGATGAGTATGGTAAGGCACTGACAGAAAACGATAGAAAAAGACTGCAAAAGTTGCTGGAGGAAGATATTGAGAATGAAGAACAGGAAACGATTCACTATATGCTAAAGCATAACATTAAGCTGGAACAGGAATGTATTATTGAATGATTGCCGACCTTTTATACTAACAGTATAATGACAATTAAGAAAAATTGTGTTAAAGTACGATATAGTAAAAGATAGGATGGATTTCTCAATAAATCCAAGAAAGGAAACAAAACAATGTTTACAGTTTTTTGTACAAGTCAGTATCTATCAAATGAACCGTCAGAACAGCAATCAGCACCTAAACGAGATAAGTGCGGATATGATTTCGTATGCTCTTCTTTGATAAGACTAAGGCAAAATACTGTGTTATGATACATCCAGGGTACAGCTCTGAAACAGAACATAGATTTTACGAACCGCTTATCTGAATGAGAGATAGGCGGTTTTTTGTAAACAATCATGTAAATGAAGAAAGGAAACAACAAAATGGATATGTTTGAGATAAAGGGAAAAGTAAATACTGCAATCTGCTATGCAAAGAGAGTAGAAGATGAGGCTGTTGAGCAAATCAGACGTATGTGTGATTATCCAATGACAGAAGGTGCACAGATTAGAATCATGCCGGACGTTCATGCCGGTAAAGGATGCACCATTGGAACGACAATGACAATTACTGACAAAGCAGTTCCTAATGTGGTTGGCGTCGATATTGGTTGTGGAATGTACACAGTCAATCTCGGCAAAATTGACATTAATTTTGAGAATGTAGATGAAGCTGCACATTTTATCCCATCAGGAAGAAACGTATGGGACGGAAGACAGGAGAGATTTGATCTGACTGAACTGCATTGTTACAGAAACTTGCAGAAAACAAAGTGGTTGGAGCGTTCACTTGGTACACTGGGTGGCGGAAATCATTTTATTGAAATTGATGAAGCCACGGATGGCACAAAATATTTAGTAATCCATTCCGGTAGCCGTAATCTCGGTAAGCAGGTGGCGGAGTTGTATCAGCAGTTAGCAATAGACATTGACAAGGGAATAGGGGATTATTTGGAGGCTAGAGAAGAGATAATCCGTTCCATGAAAGAGCAGGGACGCAAGAATGAAATACAAAAGGCGTTAAAACAGCTCAAATGGAATAAGGAAAATGTTCAGTCGACAATACCAGAGGATCTTTGTTATTTATCAGGAAAATATCTTGTTGAACTATTTCAAAGTAGTAAAGCAAATATCAGTGAGCATATTAAAAATATTTATGATGAGGGTGAATTAGACGAAGCGTCAACTGTTCGGAATTTCCGAACAGTTCAAATCGAAGAAGAAAGAGTTCACGAATTTAATAGGTGAAACAAGAATTAAGTATTATATTTTACAACATTTACGAAAAAAGGTATTGACTCTGACGTAACGTAATAGTGTACTATCCTAATTGTAGTTCGAACACATATCAAATGATACTATGATGAAAAGAGGATCAGAACATGGAAATAAAAACGATACGCTCAGATGAGATTTACCGTAAGATGGTCAATGCAACAGATGAAGAACGGGAAGAGATTTACAGATATGAATTAATGAAGCCGTTTGAATTCAAATGGCAGTGCGTTGGAATGCCACTCAAGGCAGAAGCGCCGGGCGGATACGATGTTGTGTCAGCAAGTACGATGGGTGGAGGTTATGCGCCGAAACAAATTACGAAAGAGCGATTTGCGGAGATAGAATTGATCAGCGATGATGCATTTTGGAAGGCATGTGAGAGCAGTATCCGCAATTCGCTGGAGGGATTTGAAAAGCATGGAATCAAGTTGTCAACAGAGCAATACTACTATACAGTTCTGCTAAATGACCCAAAGAATCCAATGTCTGCATTGACAGGAGATTATTGTGGGGATGGCGGAATACCCGGATACATTCTGGGGACGATTATTCCAAATGAGAAATCCTTAGAGATGCTGCCGGTTGCACTGGCACATGAGACAAATCATAATGTACGCTGGCAATTCATGCAGTGGAGTCCAAATATTTCACTTGCAGATATGATTGTTTCAGAAGGACTTGCAGAGAATTTTGAAGCACAAATGTATGGTGAAGATAAAATTGGAAAATGGGCTACTGAGACAACCCCGGAAACGCTGAATACCGTCATAAAACCGATTATCAAAGAGAATTTGAAAGAAACAGATTTCAATAAATTATCATCTTATTTATATGGCGATGAGATTATGGCAATGCGTGGAGCCGCACCATTAGGAATACCCTATTGTGCAGGTTACGCATGCGGATATCAACTCATTCAGCATTATCTGAAGAAATCAGGTTGCAATATCTATCAGGCAACTATCACAAGTACAGAAGAAATCCTAAAGGAAACAGAAGACTTCTGGAAATAGCATGCCTACAAGTAATGCGACTACATTAATAATAGACTCCCCGTGACACTCACGAAAGTGGTGTGACTCACGGGGAGTTTTTTTTATGTGCTAAATGGGTCCCACATTTTTCATGTCCGTTTTATGACACACATAGTGTGAGAAAATGAAAATGTCTTAAGAAAGAGAAAACAAATTCACTTTTAAGGAGGTAATCATATGGCATTATTTGATTGGAATGGTGATGGAAAGAAAGATATTTATGATAATTTAATAGAGTATCAGGTTTATAAGAACTCAACAAAGAAGAGCAGTAATAAAGACTATTCAAGTTCATCAGACGGAAATATGTCCACGTTGGGCGCTGCCGGGAGTGTTTTTGGTGGATTGGTAGTAACAAGTCTACTATTTTCAGGGGTGAATCTTGACCAAGTCCCGGCATTTATACTAATTGTTATATGGATTGTTGCAACGGCGGTAATTGCGGCAATAGTGAGTACATTTAAGAGATAGAATTACATTCAGATACATGTGGGTGGCTTAAAATACATATCAATAAAACTAATTGACGCCAAATACAAATCATGTTATTGTTAAGTTAACCAAATGGTTAATCAGAGGTGGTGATATACGATTGATAATTACTTATGCCAACAGCAAAGTAAAAAAGTGCTTTACAGACTACAATAGAATGAAGAAAGAATTACCGGCTGATTGGGTGAGAACAATAAAAAAGCATATGGACAGACTTGAAGCAGCAGAATGTTTTGGGGATTTTCTAAAATTGGGCTTGGGAAAGCCTGAACAATTATCAGGGTATACTCAAATACGATATTCTTTACATGTTGCACCACACGTAAGATTGATTTTGGAACCTAATGCTACGCGGGATACGGTAATGATTTGTACAGAGATTGAAGTGGAAGGAGTGAGTGATTATCATGGCAGCAAAGAAAATTGGTATATCTCGTGATTTGATTATTCATCCGGGGGAAACAATTGCAGATGTTTTAGAGGAGCGCGGTATCACACAGGCTGAACTTGCAGCAAGAACCGGAGTTTCAGCAGCTTATGTAAGCAATGTTATAGCAGGAAAAAAAGATATTTCTGCAAATTTTGCTTTTGCAATGGAATATGCGCTTGGAGTACCTAAGTCTTTTTGGCTTAATTTGCAGGCAAATTATGAAGCAGAGTTGCTAGATGCAAATGAATATCAGACAATCACAGATGAAGAGAAAATTGCGAGAGAGTCATTGAAAGATATTGTAAAGTATCTAAGAGATAAAGGAAGTATGCCATGTGGTGAGAAGAAGGAAAACTCGATCTTATCTTTGAGAAAGGCTTTACAAATCAGTAATATTGCAAATCTAAAAGATATGGTTCCTGCCGGAGCATTTAGAATAGCAACGAAAACAACTATTAATCCATATGTTTTAGGAGCATGGATTCGTTTGTGCCAGATAGCAGGAGATGAAGAAAAATCAGAAACTCGATTTGATGAAACAAAAGTGGATGAGCTTGTAGAAGAAATTAAAAGTGTTATGTGTAATCAGAAAGCAAATATACAACAAGATTTACGAAAAATTATGAAAAAACATGGTATAGATTTCTCGGTTGTTAGAAACTTCAGAGGCGCGCCGGTTCAAGGGTATATTGCACAGAAAGGTGAGGGACTGTATCAGATGGTTTTAACGATACGAGGTTCATATGCAGACATTTTCTGGTTTTCGGTCTTTCATGAATTAGGTCATATTGTTAATGGTGATATTGGTAAGACAACAAGATTCATCGATGACGGATTGGATAAAAATAAAGAAGCAGAAGCAGATTTATTTGCGAGAAATAAGTTAATTTCACAAGATGCATATCAGAAATTTCTGAACGAAAAGCATTATAACATTGATTTGATTATTAAGTTTGCAAAATCACAAAATGTAATGCCATATATCGTAATTGGTCGGTTGCAGAAGGAAGGAAAAATAGATTATTCTTTTTTTAGTGACTACAAATTACGATACAAATGGTCGGATTAGATGAACAATTAATTCCACAGAATCTCCCCAAAAGAATATATGATGATTGTATGAAGGAAGAGCCTGAAATGGTTGCCATGTCAGGAGAATTTTTTGGAAAGTTGTGCGGAAACACGGCAATGAGACTGGCACGAAACATAGTGTTGAAAGGTGAGAAGATGACATGATTTATATTACAGGTGATTGCCATGGAGACTACAGAAGATTTAATAAAGAAATTTTTTCGGAACAGCGGGAAATGACCAAAGATGATTATGTAATCATATGTGGTGACTTTGGTTACTGGGATCAATCAAATGAGCAACAGTATTGGTTGAAATGGCTTGACAACAAATCATATACAACTTTATGGATTGACGGAAACCATGAAAATTATGATCTGCTTTCAGAGTGTGAAATTTCAGAATGGAAAGGTGGAAAAGTAAACTTCATTTGTCCTTCGGTAATTCATCTGATGAGAGGGCAGGTATTCGAGTTGGAGGGAAAGAGATTTTTCACATTCGGAGGAGCCCAAAGCCATGATATCCAAGGAGGAATCCTAGAAAAAACAGATCCTGATTTTGCAAAAAAGCGCCGTATATTAGATCAGCAATGGATGCCCTATCGTATTAACCATTTCTCTTGGTGGAAAGAGGAAATGCCTTGTCCAGAAGAATATCAGGAAGGCATTCAGAATTTTGAGAAAGTAAACTGGAATGTAGATTATATCATAACACATTGTTGTGCATCATCAACTCAAGCAACTATATCAGCAGGTGATTTTGAGCCGGATGAACTAACAACATATCTTGAGATGGTTCATAGTAAATGTGATTATAGGAAGTGGTTCTTTGGACATTATCATGGAAATAAAGCTGTGAATGATAAGGAAATCCTGTTATATGAACAGATTATTCGTATTGCATAAAGATAAATAATCAAATCGGCAGATACTGCCGACAAATCCGTGTCTCCGGTTCTCTATCAAACAAATACAGCAC
>DATESB010000188.1:0-7243 GCA_035271065.1 Lachnospiraceae bacterium
GTCCCGGTGCGCCGATTGTCATTCGCTTATTCACACAGGTCTCCAAACTGATTGCCTCATAGATATCTGCATCAAATACCGGGCTGATTGCCTGATATTCTTCCAAAGTCATATCATCAAGCGACTTATTCTGCTCTATACAGAATAACACCAATTGACCGACAATACCATGTGCATCTCTAAACGGAACTCCTTTACCCACCAGATAATCTGCTGCATCCGTTGCATTGGTAAATCCGTTCTTTGCACTGTCTTCCATCCGTTCTTTATTAAACCGAATGGTTGATAACATGCCGTTGAACAATGCCAAGCACCCCTTAACGGTATCAATCGCATCAAAGGTTAATTCTTTGTCTTCCTGCATATCTTTATTATATGCAAGCGGAAGCCCCTTCATAGTTGTCAAAATACTCATCAGTGCGCCATAAACACGTCCTGTCTTACCGCGCACCAATTCTGCAATGTCCGGATTCTTCTTCTGTGGCATAATACTGCTTCCGGTACTGTATGCATCGTCTATCTCTACAAACTGATATTCATTTGTATTCCATATAATAATTTCTTCTGAAAAACGACTCAAATGCATCATAATTGTTGATAATGCAGATAAATATTCAATCACATAATCTCTGTCAGACACAGAATCCATACTGTTGCGTGTTGCTCCTTCAAAGCCTAAAAGACTTGAAGTGTATTCTCTGTCCAAAGGATATGTTGTTCCCGCAAGTGCTCCCGCCCCAAGCGGACAGTAATTCATGCGGTCATAGATATCTTTGAGTCTCAAGCGGTCTCTGCGAAACATCTCAAAATAAGCACCCATATGATGCGCCAACGTCACCGGCTGTGCCTTCTGTAAATGCGTAAAGCCCGGCATATAGGTGTCCAAATTGGACTCCATAATATGAAAGAGTGTCGTTAACAATTCCTTCAACAGTTCATCCGTACACAATACTTCAACTCTGGTATAGAGCTTCATATCAAGCGCAACTTGGTCATTTCTGCTTCTTCCGGTGTGCAGCTTCTTACCTGCATCCCCAACGCGTTCAATCAGATTGGCTTCAACAAAACTATGAATATCTTCATACTTTTCTGAAATTACCAGTTTACCCGACTCAATATCCTCGCGAATACTAACCAATCCGGATAAAATAACATCCTTTTCTTCCAGCGTCAAAATACCCTGCTTATAAAGCATCACGACATGTGCAATGCTTCCCTCTATATCCTGCTTGTAAAACTTTTGGTCAAATGAAATCGACGCATTAAAGTTATATACCAGCTGATCTGTTTCTTTTGTAAAGCGTCCGCCCCATAATTGTGCCATATTTTCTCCTGCTTCCCTGATAAATTAAAACTAAATTTGATTTTACCATATCTCCGCCTTAATTTCAACGAAAAAACAGCAAACAATCTTGGTTTGTTTGCTGTTTTATATGGATAAATACTTATTCTCAAAATCTTTGATTGGTATTGGTTTATTAAAGAGGTATCCTTGTGCCTGCATACAGCCCATTGCTTTAAGCACTTCCAGCTGTTCCTCCGATTCCACACCCTCGGCAATACTTTCTATCATCAATTCATCACAAAGTTCCAATACCTTTTTAATAATAATTCGGCTCTTATCTGCAGAAACAATATTGTTAATGATACTCTTGTCAAGTTTCAATACATCAAACTGCATGGTATTCAAAATAGATAGATTTGAAAAGCTTGCCCCAAAATCATCAAGTGATAACCGATAACCGCTTTTTACAATTTTTCCGCCAATCGCTTCAATGGTTGCCTTTTCCATGTCGCCAAGTGTTTCAGTAATTTCAATTTCAATCAGACTTTTCGGCACTTGATATTTCTCATAAATGCGTTCCATGGTATCCATGACATCCGGCTCTAATAAAGTGGCTCGTGAAAAATTAAGTGATATGACAAATACCTGCCTACCTTCGTCTATCCATCGTCTAAGCAGTTTATTCACTTCTTCAAATACAAAGAAATCAATATATCTGATTAGATTTTCCTTTTCCAGCATTGGTATGAATTTATTGGGCGTAATAATACCATGTTGTGGATGAATCCTTCTGATTAATGCTTCTGCGCCGTTAATCTTGCCGGTTTTTATCTCTGCCTTAGGCTGCAGATAAACAATAAACTCATTGTCTGCAATTGCCTGTTTCAACTGTTGTTGCAATTTATATTTGAAGTATTTGTTAGTCTCATCTGCCTTCTGATAATAATTTTGCTTTGAGAATAACATCATATCTTCTGCATGCATTACCATTTTTTCAATATCAATATCAGAACTGGACCATCCATGCCCTACGGAAATAGATGCTTCTTCGTTATTAAATACCTGTTTGAAGTTATAAACCTTATCTTCAAAACTTTCCTGTGTCATATCAGTTGCAATCACAACAAATGTTCCGCCACTGAATCGATATATTTTGCAGTCCTCAAAATGCTTGCGTAATAAATCAGCAACCTTACACACATAGGAGTCACCATATTTACTGCCAAACCGCTTATTGATATCCTTTAATCCGTTGATATCCGCAGAAACCACTCCAAGTGTCGAGAAGTTCTCACCAGTAACCGAATTTACATACTTCTGGTAACTGTTTCTATTTTCAAGTTCTGTTAAGATATCATAATACTTGGAATAATCCTGTTCTTTCTGTAAACGTCTCTTAACAATCTCACTCGGAATAAAGTAAGCCATTGCATTCAAAAGCGTGATATTTCCCAAATTTGCTGTCGGATTATCCACGGAAATAAAACCGCTCATTCTACCTTTACTGTGGAACGGCGACAAATAGAGTGCCTTTATATTATAGATAGACAAAAATTCATATTCAGCATCATTTTGTATATTATCTCTGCCGGTATTATGGAGAATCAGTGTCTGGCGCAACTCAAAAGCTCTTAGAAAAGAAGGCATTTTGTTAATCTTTGCATCCACAGTCGGATCTGGAATGGGTACAATCCCTTCTCGACGCCAAATATAGGTGTCGTAATAATTCTCAAGATCCAGACTTATTTCATAAATATGTACACGATCAGCCTGATAAAAGTCTCCTATTGTCTTCAGAACACGGTCAATTGCAATACTAAGCGTCTCGCCGGCAACAAGTGCAGCCGTTGAATTCAAAATCATAATAGAAGTTTGATCCCTTTTGTCAGAAAGCATATTTATAAAATCCAAATTACTCTGGGAATTACTGCGATACTCAATAGCACGATTTTTATAAACAACAACTTTTTCCCTTGTTTCAGGATCTTCTGTACGTGAAATATACTTGGACCTTTCGTCCATCTTCCAATATGTATCATCTTCCTCCTCAGGAAGAACTACATTGATAAAATATTCAAACTTACCTTCGCCAGGCAAAAACAGATATTGTAAGTCTAAAGCCACAAGCATATCCGCAAACTGTTTCTTTCTGTTATCAACTGTCAGCAGATCCGCAACATAAAAACTAAACCTTCCATTTCCGCAATAGGTTGCTATGAAATTCTTGCTTGGACTCAGTGTAAGCGCATTGGCCATTTCCGGCAAAATCATATAACTTCTGACATCACCGTATCTCTTCTTTAATTCGTCATACTTACAGATTTCAATTGTAATAAATGCATCTAAACGTTCTCCGCCTTTCCGTTCCGCTAAAAGCGCATCTATCATAATCTGTGCCGTTGTTTCCTTATATAATCCGGTGTATTCATCCAGTTCAATCTTCTCCGGATAAGAAAGTTCTCGCTTCTTTCGGATATCACGGTCAAGAATATATCCAAATAAATAGACATCTCCCGTCTCCGGCTGCTTTGCAAGGTGTGCTATTTTATTCACCCAAATTACCTTACCACTTGGAGATTTTGAGCGATATTCAAACTTGGTATAGGACATACCCTCTTTAAATTGTTCCAACAAGAATTCTTTGGTTGATGTATTTCTAAACTTGGTTAAATCTTCTTCTGATAAGATAGCCATTTCTGTAAAAGTATTGACTTCTTCAAAAGTCTTCACAGTCTCCTCTGAGCGTTCAGGATATTCAGCTACATAGAGTTCTTCCACCACATCTTTGGACAAGTTGACACGACATGAAGATATAATTTGGTCTTTTAGTATACAAAATAAACGTTCTTCATGTAAAAAACGTAAATTTTCATTCACGATGTCCATATCATATCCTCCTTTCTTATTTTCTTTTTCAGATAATTTCATCTGTTTGGTCTTTAATGACTCTATTTTACCAAATACAACGCGCAAAATCAATCTTTTCTATGATATAAGTTGATATCATAATTTATTTTTTACATATTGCAAAATCAGTATAAATCTAATATAATAGCAAAGGTAACAAAAATGCTGAAATAGCTCAGTCGGTAGAGCACTTCACTCGTAATGAAGGGGTCGTGAGTTCAAGTCTCATTTTCAGCTGTATACTTTGTTAAAACAGGAAGGAATTAACCCTTCCTGTTTTATTTCTTTTATTGATTTTCAATCATTTCATGCAACTTCCTCACAGCCTCTTTCACGCCCCCAACTTCATCAATCACCCCTTCATCAACCGCCTCTTCTCCAACCAAAATCGACCCAATATCCTTCGTCAGCACCGATGACGTCTCCATCATCAAATCCACCAGCCTGTCCTTCTTTACATCACAGTGATCCGTAATAAAATCCACAATCCGATCCTGCATCTGCTTAAAATAATCAAACGACTGTTTCACCCCAATCACCATTCCTGTAGTCCGTACCGGATGAATGACCATTGTCCCGCTTGGAACAATAAACGAATAGTCAGAACTAACTGCAATCGGCACCCCAATCGAATGGCTACCACCAAGCACTAACGACACAGTCGGTTTACTAAGTGAAGCAATCATTTCCGCGATTGCAAGCCCCGCCTCCACATCACCACCAACCGTATTAATCAAAATCAACAATCCCTCAATCTCGCAATTATCCTCAATAGCAGCCAATTGCGGCAGCACATGCTCATACTTTGTTGTCTTTGTATTACTTGACAGCACCTCATGCCCCTCAATTTCCCCTATCACAGAAAGCAAATGTACTTTATGCTTGCTCTTACTCTTATCAAGCGTCAGTTGCCCATACTCCTTCACTTCCTCATTTGTATCTTCCTTCCCCTGTTTATCCTTATCATCTTTATCACTATTTTTGTCCATAAAAAAGCCCTCCGCGTTTTCTTACTAGTATGCGAAGGGCACATAAAAACTATTCCTTTTAATACCGAAAATCTATATATAAATTCCGGGTTAGGTCACTTAGTTGTTGGCGAACGGACGCCGGATGAAACAGACGAATAAAAGATAACTTCCTTATTGCAGACGGTAGAGCCGGGCAACAAGGAAATTATCTTTCGCCCTTTATAAATCAAACCTGAATTTAAAAATGATTCTATGACGCCTTATTTCAAATACTATAAAAAAGAGATAGTCCTTATCGACTATCTCTTCTATACACAAATCATACATCCCAATTGGCATCATCATCAACTTCCACATCAAAGCACATCTGTTCATCCGATGGTTCAACCGCATAATCAATTCTTCTCGGAGTATGCTTCTTCGGTAACGGTAACGGATTTTCAATATAGTTCACCACTGGTGCAGGCTGTTCAGGGACAATCGGTTGCACCACCGGTTCCCGCACCACCGGTTTCACAA
The DNA here is from genome assembly GCA_035271065.1 of Lachnospiraceae bacterium. Lineage (GTDB taxonomy): Bacteria > Bacillota > Clostridia > Lachnospirales > Lachnospiraceae > JAAYYM01. Next base: position 5,683 of record DATESB010000188.1, read on the forward strand.
TCGGCTCCTGCACAGCCACTTCTTCCTCTTCTTCTGTTTCTTCCTCTTCTTCTGTTTCCTCTTCTACCGCGACTTTATCCACTCCGGCAAACGCACAATAGATGTTATATACGCCTACTGCAGCCACAGCAATCAGCAATTCTGTATATTGAAAGAAATTCACTCTGTTCTTCATATCAAAAAATACAAACACAAGCGACCCAATGCCCAACCACACAGGCAAAAAAGCATAGGTTCTTTTTCTCTTTAACACAAATCCCGTACCAATCAACGCAAACAGAATCAGCAAAATATATATAACTTGATTCATCAATTGTAACCAATATACCGATGCCAATGACAACGTGAGTGAATCCAAATAGCGCAAAACCGAATAATTATTAACAATGGAACTACCTTGGATTCCGATGGTACTGCCATAAGAAGTAACCAAACCATTCTTGTTCGTAAGCCACGCACCACTGAATAATGAGGCATCCGGTATAAATGTACCAACATAAGAACTGATGACTGTCTGATAATCCATTCCCATCACAATACTCATGTTCCATGTCAAAAGAACAAAAACACCTCCGGCAATGACTAACATCAGTAACCCAAACAAACATCTTTTTCTTCCCGTAAGGAATAAAATCACACACATCACCAGAACAAAGACAACAGATATCGGCTCAAAGAAAACCATAACACCAAGCAACGCACCCAGCAGTATGTAATATATAATGCCAAATGCCCTCACTTTCAAAGTTGCGTAATCCTGATATAAGTACGTGAACAACCATGCTGCCCCAAAGAACAAACAAGTAAACAGCATATCATTTGCCATAGAATAGGTATCAAAGATATGAGACGGCAAAAATGCACCAATTAACAGTGTAACAATTGCACAGGCTTTACCGGTAATCCTTCTTACAAATCGATAAGCAAAGAAAATTGCAAGTATCTGTGTAATGAAATTAATACACAAAATAACCTCTTGTTTCGTACCAAAGAACAAAAAGAACAGCGATGCAAGTTTTCCGTATCCATATAGTGAAGGGTCTTTCACAATATTCAAATATAACGGTGTTGTATCGCCCAATACTACATTCTTTTGCAGCATTGCGGCAACATCAAACAATGTTGTATCTGTTGTTGAAAAGACTACCGTTGGTGCCATTCTGATATATCCTGCAAATATTATAATCAGAACAGCAAAAACCGTTTCAATCACGATACCTGCAACATCATGACCACCCTTCTGCTCAACGGCCAAGAGTTTGAGCACCAATAATGTCAGCAAGAAAATAACTACCACAATTCCCGACACCAAACATACGGCAAATAATCCGTTTCCACTGTTAATAAACGGATAATAAACAGCCGCTGCTAATACTCCTATCAGCAGCAGCATATAGAATACAACTGTACTATTTGTGAACCAATTTCTCTTTAGTCCCATTATCTCTCCCTGCTCTTAAGCATTCAATGCCTGTTCCAGATCTGCAATAATGTCTTCCACATTCTCGATACCGACTGAGAATCTAATCAAATCCGGTTCAACACCGGCCTCTTTTAACTG
>DATESB010000189.1:0-12293 GCA_035271065.1 Lachnospiraceae bacterium
GTCATAACATAGAAATTGTAAAGAATGCGCTCAAGGCATTACCTTGCGGAACAAAGAATACAATCTCAAAAATTACAGGACTTAGCGTTGCTACTTGCAATACCCTGTTGAATGAATTAGCCGAGACGGGAGAGATTTTGGAAGTTCCGGATATAGAGAATATCAGTGCTGTTGGACGACCGGCAAAGGCATATCGCTTTAACGAACAGTTTTCTTATATATTATGTATGTATGCAACTACGATTGGCGGGCATCGCAAATTACATTACGGTGTCATGGACTTGTTGGGCCACACTGTGAAAAGTGAAGTTCTAGATAAAACGTTACTCGACTATCGCGAAATAGAGGATTTGATTACGAAATTGATACAAGAATATCCCGCAATAAATGCAATTGGATTTGGAATTCCTGGAATTGTGAATCGGAAAATGGAAGTGGAGGCTTGCGATATTGAGGCTTTGAATGGTTGTCCATTGCGACAACGTCTGACAGAGCAATTCGGTGTAGATGTGGTAGTGGATAATGACATGAATTTGATTGCCTACGGATTTTATCAAGAAGAGTCACCTGAAGAAGACTCATCCATGGCGCTTGTTTCATTTTTTGAAAATGTATGTGCCGGTTGTGGCATTATTGTGAACGGAACCATTTTCCATGGCAGTACTAATTTTGCAGGAGAGGTTTCTTATCTTCCTTTTGAAATGAGTCATGCAGAACAAATAAAAATGATGAGCACACGAGAGGGCGTGCTGAAATTAGTCTCTAAAACAATATCATCGTTGACGGCAGTTATTAATCCAACGCAGATCGTTTTGACCGGAGGGCCAATCAAGGAGGATATGTTAGAGGAGTTGGTTCATTTGTGTGAAGCATACATTCCAACGCAGCATATACCAAAAATACGTTATTCGGCAGATATAGATCACTATTATTTACAGGGGTTATGTGCTCTGACATTAGAATATTTTAATAATCCGTACAAATAACTATTTAATATTGCGACAGAAAGAGGAAATTATTATGACAACATTACTTGTGATTATTTATTTGGCATTTATTAGTTTGGGATTGCCGGACTCCCTGCTTGGTTCCACATGGCCGGCAATGCGTCTTGACCTTAATGCACCGCTATCTATGGCGGGAATTATTTCTTTGTTCATATCCGGCTGTACTATTATCAGCAGTTTGAACAGTACAAGGATGATTCGCCGTTTTAAAACCAGTAAAGTAACTCTGGTTAGTGTATTCTTGACAGCATCTGCCTTGATTGGATTTTCTTTTGCACCTTCTGTCATCTGGCTCTTTATCATTGCGATCCCACTTGGTTTGGGAGCAGGTGCAATAGATTCCGGTCTGAATAATTTTGTGGCATTACATTATGAAGCAAGACATATGAGTTGGCTCCATTGTTTCTGGGGAATTGGAGCAACTTCCGGACCGATCATTATTTCTTCTGTCCTGAAAGTCAGCAATAATTGGCGTGATGGTTACAGAATTATTTCCTTGATTCAGTTTGTTCTGTTTGTTGCACTTTTGATTACCTTGCCAAAATGGAAGATAGTTGAAACAGATGTTGAGACAGAGGAGCAGGAAGAAAAGGTGTTATCTAATTTGGAGGCATTAAAACTTCCGGGAGCAAAATGGGCAATCCTATCTTTTGTATGCTACTGTAGCGTTGAAATGACGACAGGTTTGTGGAGCAGCTCTTATCTGGTAGATCATAAAGGCTTAAGCACAGCAGCGGCAGCAGGATTTGTATCACTGTTCTATGGAGGTATTACAGGCGGAAGAGCATTATCCGGGTTTCTTACTATGAAATTTAAGACTAACACTTTAATTTTGAGCGGATGTATTGTGAGTATCATAGGAATAATATTATTTATGCTGCCATTGCATGCTGTATTTTCAGCTATCGCATTGGTACTAATTGGAGTTGGATTGGCCCCTATCTTTCCGGGTATGTTACATCAGACTCCCGTACATTTTGGAAAAGCAGCATCGCAGACTATGATGGGATTGCAAATGGGAGTTGCTTATGTTGGAAGCACATTTGTACCATTGGCATTTGGGTTGATTGCGGGTAGAGTGAGTACAGCAATATTACCCTATTTTTTGATTGGATTTTCTGCCCTCATGTTAATCTGCTGTAAGAGAGTGTCCTATGTTAAGGTAAAAGAGATTGCGGAATAAAGACGGCAGATATTCAAATTGAGACTTCCCCTTTTCATTTTATTATACTATAATGAATGTACACCCTATGAAGCGGAGGAGTCTCTTATGCCAATAAATACATTTTGTTTTCTAAAGGGGATAGTGGATTGTGATTCGAGCAGAATTCAGGATTGTAACGGAAAGAGAGTCAAAGAATGCTTACGGGAAACGGAAGCGTCCATTGCCGAACAGGAAGAAGAACCGGTATTTTGCTTTTTAAAAGGAGTTGTAAAGTGTTCACCCGGAAGGGTACAGGATTGTAACATCAAACACACTGATAAATGTATGCTTGAAGAGGATAAATAGTCGTTTTGGCAGAGGCCTGAAACGGCTATTTTTTTAGATGAATATTTTTGACAATGCACTAGACCTATGGTAAACTTAACTTAAAATGTGCATATATTGTTGTTTTATACTATTTCAAGGAAAGTCATGACAGTATCGAGGTGAAAAGCAATTGGACAAGTATGAATATCGGGTTCGCGCCGAGCAGATTAAAACACTTCTAGAAAATAAGGAATATGCAGAGGCGATGAATGTTGCCGATACCGTTGACTGGCGTAGAGTTAAAAGTGTTTCCATGCTTTGTACGGTGAGTGAAATATATAAAATCAATAGAAAGTATGAAGAAAGCCGGGATATTTTACTCCTGGCTTATGAACGTTATCCGGAAGGAAGAATGATTGTTTATGCATTATGCGAATTGGCAATCAAGATGGAGGAATATGTTCAGGCAGTTGAATACTTGAAAGAATTTGTACAGATTGCACCTCGTGATACCGGAGTCTACATTTTAAGATATAAGTTATATGAAGCACAGGACGTTCCGCTAGAGGAGAGAATAGAGGTCCTCGAGGAGTTCAAGGAGAGAGATTACAGAGAAAGATGGGCGTATGAATTAGCATACCTTTATCATAGAATTGGTTTGGGAACAAAGTGTGTGGAAGAGTGTGACGAAATCATACTTTGGTTCGGCGAGGGTAAATATGTCATTAAAGCAATGGAATTGAAAATGCTCCATGAGCCTTTGACAGAAGAACAACGCATTAAATATGAGGAGAGAAATCTTCGTCATGAACAGCCACAGGCAATGGAATATGTAGACAGAAGACCAATGGAGCCAGTTTCACAGGAATCTATGGATGCAATGCGGGCAGCGGAAAGAAAAATGGCAACAGAGCATACCGGAAATCTATCTCAGTTGTTTGGAGATATTCCTGTAGATCAGGCAGAGCAGTCACAGGTCATTAATGACGATGAAATAGAAGTGAAACCTATGAATATGAGTAGGTTCAGTACGATTAATTTGCAGGAAGAACTTGCTAAGAGTATGCAGGAGTTCTTGACAACTGAAGGGGCTTCCGGCGAGGTTGACTATGCAGCGCAACCGGAGCAGTATATGCAGCCGGAGCAGATGCCACCACAGTACGAGCAACCTCAGGAGCAGTACATGCAACCGGAACCGATGCAGCCGCAGTATGAGCAACCTCAGGAGCAGTACATGCAACCGGAACCGATGCAGCCGCAGTATGAACAACCACAGGAGCAGTACGTACAGCCAGAACCGATGCAGCCGCAGTATGAACAACCACAGGAGCAGTACGTGCAACCGGAACCGATTAGTCCGCAGTATGAACAACCAGAGGAGCAGTACGTGCAACCGGAACCAATTAGTCCGCAGCCGGAGACAACAGGTAATCAAGAATTGCCGGATGTGGAAGAATTGATTGCGCGCAGAGATAAGTTAATACAGGAAATGCAGGAACGGCAGGAAGAAAAGGATCGACAAGCACAACCAATCATGCAACAACAAGCTAAGGTGCAGCCCCAGGTAGAGATACAGCCTCAGCAAATGACATATGCTCAGCCGGAAGTGCAGCAAAAACCAGAAAACGAACCGGAATTCGACAGAATGCTGGCACAGGAGTTGGATGGTCAGATTTCTTTAAGTTTACCGGAAGGCGACATGGTTGATAAGCAGATAACCGGTCAGATATGTATTGAAGATGTTCTGAAGGAATGGGAAGCCAAGAAACAAGACAGTGCGGCACGTAGAAGAGAAGAAGCTAAGAAGAAATCTCTTAATCAAACCAATGATATTTTGGCACAGTTAGTAGGGGTAATTCCGGGTATTGTAGCACCGCCAAAGCAGGAACCGGAAGTTCCATCGGTAGCCACACCAATTGTACAAAGTCATGATACAGCGCCAATATCACCAATTACGGAAGAAAAGCCGTCATATGAAACAGTACCGGCAGCAGAGCCGATTACAAACCATGTTTCAGAGCGAGAGCCTGTTCTGACGATTGAAGAAGAAATATTGCAGGCAAGAGCTGCAAGACAGGAAGAGGCGCAGGAAGACGAACCAGAAGAAATAGCAGAAGAAAAGGAAGTAAAGGGTAGAACCTCAGAGATAAAGATGGCCTTTGATGCACAGGAAAAGCAGAGGGCCTTAGAAGTGACGGGAAGAATACCAAACATTATTCTCCCAAGTGCACCAAAGAAAATGGAAAAAGTGGAAGAAGAAACGGATGAGATAGAAGAAATTGAGGAAATCAATCAGCCGGAAGAACTACCGACAGTTGAAGAAATTCCGGAAGAGCCACCAATTGTTGAAGAAATGACAGCAGAGCCATCGGTAATTGAGGAAGTTGCGGAGGAAATCCGTGAGGAAGAACCAACTCCTGAACCAACTTCCGAACCAACGCCCGAAGAAACGCCTGAGGAAGAACCAGAAGACGAAGAAGAAGAAAAGAAAAAGAAGAAAAAGGGCAGACCCAGTTATATGACGATGGAAGAAGGACCAAAGAGCAAACGCGACTTTGATCCGGAAGAACAGCGCATATTTGCTCCATTTGATGGAATCGAAGTTGTGAAGGCACAAGTAGTCGAAGCCATGGAAAACATCAGTATGGATGCAGGACGTGGTAATATTCTGATTATGGGTTCTCTTGAATCCGGCAGAAAAGGTTTCTCGATTGATATGATTAAGGCATTGCAGATCATAGATACCAGGTTTTCCGGAAAAGTTGCAAAAATCACCGGGCAGGCAATGAACAAAAAGGATGTCAAAGCAACGATTACCAAATTAACAGGTGGTGCCTTGATTATTGAAGAAGCCGGTGGTTTAACCAAAGAAAATATGCAGATTATGTGCAATACTTTGAAGAATGATATTTCAACTATGATTGTAGTACTTGAAGATACAAAGAGTGAAATGAAACATTTATTGCACGATGTATCAGCTATGAAAGAAGTGTTCAATGCAAAAATAGATATTCCGGAATACAGCAATGATGATTTAGTTGCGTATGCCAAGGGATATGCCAAGGAATTGGAATATAGTATTGATGAAATGGGAATTCTTGCATTATACACCAGAATTGGTGAGCGACAGACGTTAGACCATATTGTATCCTTGGAGGAGGTAAGGGAAATAGTCGATGCAGCAATTAAGCATGTTGATAAAAAGAACATTTCTCATTTTACCGATATTTTGTTTGCAAAGAGATACGATGATGATGATTATATCATATTGAGAGAGAAGGACTTCATTACAAAATAATAAAGTACCGGAGGATTGTATTATGGCAGGAATTAAGAAAGTAGCAGAGAAAAAGGTAAAAGAAGCACCAAAGGCAGCCGTTAAGCCAAAAAATTTGGAGAATACTTCGTTTTTGTCAGACATGGATCAATATCTCTTTGGTATGGGCACTCATTATGAGATCTATAAAAAATTGGGTGCACATCAAGCAACTAAAAATAGCAAAAAAGGAATGCATTTTGCAGTATGGGCACCAAATGCAACGGCGGTTAGTCTGATTGGAGAATTTAACGGCTGGGATGAATCTGCAAATTGTATGGAGAGGCTGGAGCCAAGCGGTATCTATGAGACTTTTGTGGAAGGACTTGGTTGTGGCGAACTATATAAATATCAAATAACAACAGCAACGGGAGAAAAACTTTATAAATCAGACCCATTTGGTAATTATGCAGAGTTAAGACCGGCAACAGCATCGATTACAACCGATATTACAAAATTTAAATGGAGCGATGCTACATGGATTAAGAAGAGAACCGCTGCTAATATCAAAGAGGAACCAATGGCAATCTATGAATGCCATATTGGTTCATGGATGAGACATCCGGGCAGAAAGGATGACGGATTTTATTCTTACCGCGAATTTGCCGACAGATTGGTTGAATATTTGAGTGAAATGAAGTATACCCATGTGGAACTAATGGGAATTGCGGAATATCCGTTTGACGGTTCATGGGGATATCAGGTAACGGGATATTATGCGCCGACTTCTCGCTATGGGAAGCCTGAGGATTTCATGTATCTGATTAATTTGCTTCATAAGAATAATGTAGGTGTTATATTGGATTGGGTTCCGGCACATTTCCCCAAGGATGCGCATGGACTTGCCAATTTTGATGGTACGTGTTTGTATGAATATGCAGATCCCAGAAAAGGTGAACATCCTGATTGGGGCACAAAAATATTTGACTACGGAAAAAATGAAGTAAAGAATTTCTTGATTGCCAATGCACTTTTCTGGCTCAAAGAATTTCACATAGACGGTTTGCGTGTAGATGCAGTTGCGTCTATGCTATATTTGGATTATGGTAAGGAAGACGGACAGTGGATTGCAAATAAATATGGTGGAAATCATAATCTGGAAGCAATCGAGTTATTTAAACACTTGAATTCTATTGTTGCAGGGCAATGTCCAGGCGTTATGATGATTGCTGAGGAATCAACAGCATGGCCCAAAGTGACAGATACACCGGAAAATGACGGTCTTGGATTTACTTTTAAGTGGAATATGGGCTGGATGCATGACTTCTGTGATTATATGAAGTTAGATCCGATATTTAGACGTGATAACCACTATAAACTAACTTTTGCAATGAGTTATCATTATAGCGAACGATATATTTTAACTTTGTCACATGATGAAGTGGTTCACTTGAAATGTTCTATGCTTAATAAGATGCCGGGATATTATACTGATAAATTTGCAAATCTGAGAGTCGGATATACGTATATGTTTGGTCATGCAGGAAAGAAACTTTTGTTTATGGGACAGGATTTCGGCCAGGATCAGGAGTGGAGTGAAGCAAGAGAACTGGAATGGCATATGCTGGAGGATGATTTACATTCCGGAATGGCAAAGTATGTGAAGGAACTATTGAAGATATATAACAAATATCCATGTTTATATGAGTTGGATTATGATCCGAAGGGATTTAGGTGGATTAATGCTGATGATACATATAAAAGTATCTACAGTTTTGTAAGATATTCTGCCACCGGAAAGAATAATTTACTATTTGTTTTGAACTTTACTCCGATTGCAAGGGACGATTATCGGGTAGGAGTACCGGAAAATAAGAAGTATAAGTTGTTATTAAATAGTGATGAAAAGGAATTTGGCGGAAGTGGCAAAGAACAAGAAGAAATATATGTAGCTGATGAAATGGAATGGGACGGACAGCCTTATTCGATTGCATATGAACTACCGGCATATGGCGCAGCCGTGTTTATGTTCTAATCAGGAGTGATATAACAGTCAGAAGACAGGGATATTGGTATTTCCCTGTCTTTTTACTTATTTGGTACAAGCGACAATTCTTTGTATCTATCTATAAAGAAATCAGGCCAATATGCCGAAATAGAAGACATACAAGTTAACATTTGGAGATACGCCTATGAAAATAGATTTTCAGTCACTGAGCGTAAATCAGAATGTTGATGTAGAGAAAACTTCAAAAAGTACCGCTTCGTCAGCCAGGAAGGCAGACACAGATGGCGGGTATAAAGTAGACATTTCCGGCACAGTTATGGATAACGCTGCATATGGCACGGGCGAACTTAAGACCGCTCAAGAGATTATGCAGGATGCGGGTGGGCAACAGGATGTAGCCTTACAGCGAAACTATATGGCGGTTATGTCTAATTCTATGTCAACAGAAGATTTTGCAAAGCTGCAGGAAGAGGGATTTCACCCCGGAAGTACAACAATAGAGACAGCAGTTACTGTGTTAGACGAGATTAAAGCAACACTCGCTGATGCAGGCGTTGTAATTGAGGGCTTTACCGATGATATTTCAGGAGAAGAACTTGAGGCAATCACCGGGAATGCCGGCAGAGCAATGGCAATCGAGGAAAAGTTAAAAGAAAAAGATTTGCCGGTGACAAAAGATAATATGAAGGCAGTCGAAAGAGTTTTGGACTTGGCAGGTAATATGACACAACTGTCTGACGGAGCTATCAGATATATGGTTCAAAACGATTTGGAACCAACCATTGATAATATTTACAAAGCAGAGTACAGCAGCAGTAATAGTAATGAAGGAAGTCGCCAGCCAAAGGGATACTATTTGGATGGAAGTGACAGCCGTGCAAACTATTATGCAAAGAAAGCTGACAGCAATGACATTGATTGGGACCAGTTAAAGGAACAGATTGAAAAAATCATTAAAGATGCCGGATTTACAGTTGATGATACTACAATGGAAAACAGCAAATGGCTGATAGAAAAGGGTATTCCCCTTACAGGTGAAACACTTGCCAAGGTGACGGAACTTCGGACAGTAGAACTTCCTATGAAACAGGAGGATATCTTAAATGCTGTTTTGAGCGCAATTGCCGACGGAAAAGAAGCAAAGAATGCTGTACTCAGTGAGGGCGGCGACAAAAGCATCTTAGATAAAGCCATAGAAATTAAGCAGCAGGTAGAGCAAATATCAAAAGATGCTATACAGGCGGTTATAGAAAATGGCGAAGAACCTACCATTGAAAATCTAAGTAGAGTTACCGGTTTAGAAGGCGAAACCAGCGGTGTGACAAAGGCATCTTATGAGTTGATTGCTGCACAGAGAACGTTGGAAGAGATTAGATTACAAATGACAGTTGAAGCAAATGCAAGACTGTTACGAAGTGGCTTCTCTATAGAAACAGAGCCAATAGAAAAGGTGATTGAGGCATTAAAAGAGACAGAAAAAGCATATTATCAGGTTCTATTCGGAAAAGCAGAAAATGCGGATCAGGAAAAGATTGCATTATATAAAGAGACAACAAATACCTTATTCAGTATTAAGGCATTACCGGCGGCAGTACTTGGTAGGATGAGCACAGCCGGAGAGGCATTTACACTATCCCATGTACAAGAGGAAGGTGTTATTCTAAAGGCTGCTTATGATAAAGCCGAACAAACTTATGAAGCACTTGGTACAGCGCCGCGAAGCGATATGGGGGACTCCATTCAGAAGGCATTTCAAAATGTTGATTCGCTTCTGAAGGGTATGGGACTGGAAACTACAGAGGCAAACAGACGGGCTGTCAGAATTCTTGGCTACAATAGAATGGCGATTACCCAGGAATCTGTAGCACAAGTAAAGGAAGCTGATTATGCTGTCAGAAGTCTGATTGAAAAAATGACACCGGCAGCAACCATTGATATCATTCGAAAAGGTGAAAATCCACTTGAAACACCTGTATATGAACTGATAGATAAGTTAGATGCTTTGCAAGAGGGTGGTACCGGTACTACCAGTACCGGCACCAGAGACAGCGTTGAGAGTGAAGCGACGGCAATGTCAGAACAAGCAGAGCGATACAGTGAATATTTGTGGAAACTTGAAAAGAGCAATGGAATAACAGCAGAAGAACGGGCGGCATACATTGGTATCTATCGATTGTTTCATCAAATTGAGAAAAGTGACAGTAGTGTCATAGGAAGTGTCATACAAAACTATGCAAATGCCGGTCAGAATGCCGGACTTGATACCGGTGTTTTAACACTCAAGAATTTGCTGGCGGCTGCAAGAACAAATCAGGCGGTCGGAAAATCGGGACGAACAGGACAAGCAGGAATAGATGTAACCGTAGATGCAGAGTTCGGAATGTTGGAAGAATTGAATAAAACCGGAGCATCTATATCGGAACAGATTGAAACAGGATTTAGGCAGTCCTATCCAAAGGCATTGGCAAAAGATATCTTAAATCATCTATCTCCGGATAAACTGCAGAATATGAAAATCAGCATGAATACAACATTAGAAGAGTTTGCTGAGAAGTTGCAGGAAGCAGATGAAAATGCTGAGTTAAGGACAGAGTATCTGGAAGAACAGATGCAGGATATACAGAAAGCCCAGGCGACAGAGGACTATGTACTTCAGACATTGATTGATTTTGATCAACCGGTGACCATTGACAATATATTGGCAGAATCCACACTTTTAAATAGCAGGGGCTCAACCTTCAGACAATTATTTGAGCAGGCAGCGCGCAGAGACAGCAGAGAAGGAACAAAGTTTTCCGAGGAATTGAAAGAAAATGTTGACCAATTACATGAAGGGCTGTCAGAAGAAGAGTCAACAAAGAAGACATATGAGAATTTGCAGAAACTAAGTGAGGAAATATTGGATGTGGATGGAGCGTCACATATTCGTTCCATAGATGTAAAATCCATGAACTTACTATATAAGCAAATTACACTTGCGACAAACCTGTCAAAAGAGGAAAATTATGAAATACCGGTCATGATCGGAGATGAATGGACCTCCATTAATCTTAAAATCATAAAAGGGGATACCACCGGTAAAACCAGCGGCGGCGCAACCAATCCTATGAGTGGCAAAGTATCAGCCACAATGGACATCAATGGTTTAGGTAAAGTTGCTGCAGAGTTTCAGATGAAAGAAACAGAAGGTAACAATGAAGAAAAGGGGTTTGAAATAAGTGGATTTGTATCTTGTGACAACAGTGTCGGAACAGAAATTTTATCAAGAACAGAAGCGATGCTAAAAGAGGCACTGACATCCGAGAAAAGAGAAGTCGGAGAGGTATATTTTATTCAGAGTAAAGAATTGAATATTCAGAAATTTGGCAGTGAAGTAAAAGAAACAAAAGTATCTGAACAAAAGACAGCAGCAATAAACAGTACAAAGGAACTTTATGAAGTGGCAAAGGCATTTATTACAGTGATGAAAGGTGTGACTAATCTATGAAAATCAATCATAACATCCAAGCATTAATTTCAAGGAACACATTAACAACCAATGAAAATCAATTGGCAAATTCAACAGAGAGATTATCTTCGGGTTATAAAATCAATCATGCAAGAGAGAATCCCGCAGGGCTTGCAATTTCATACAAAATGAATGCACAAATTCGAGGATTGAAGAGGGCATCACAAAATGCTGCCAACGGAATTTCTGTTATTGAAGCGGCAGAAGGTGCCTTAACGGAAATTCAGGCAATGGTACAGAGAATGAACGAATTGGCTGTACAAGCTGCTACAGGAACAATTGTCTCTACTGACAGAAATGCAATTCAGAAGGAAATCGACCAATTATGTGAAGAAATCGAGCGAATTGCCAAGGATACAGAATTTAATACGCAGAGCCTTTTAGACGGAGAGCAGGAACTGAAGGGATATACCGATGTTCCGGAAGTGAAAGTGCAGAAATATTCCAAAGAAATCAAGGCGGATGATTATAAACTTGATTTTACGGTTACAAACAATGAGATTACAGCGGTAGACCTCACATCCGGGAACTTTGATAAATATAATGCAACAGCTGAATTTGACGGAAACAAGATTACCATAAAAGGTGACGACGGCATAGAGATACAATTAGATGTGGACACAGCAAATATTGCAGCCGGTACAACAAATGTAACACTGGATATTACCGGTATCGGTGGTATGGAATTTCAGGTTGGCGCCAATGAGGGACAGACGATCAATGTGATTATTCCGGAAATTTCGCTTAAGAATATGGGCATTGAAAATATAGACTGCTCAACACAGGAAAGTGCCCTAGAAGCAATTGATATGGTAGATGTAGCACTTGAATTTATTTCGCAGACAAGGTCATCACTGGGTGCATATCAAAACAGATTGGATCATACAATCTCAAGTTTGGACATTACAGGTGAAAATATGACAGCTGCGTATTCTCGACTGATGGATGTAGATATGGCGGATGAAATGGTAGAGTATACTAAGTTACAGGTACTCACACAGGCAGGAACATCTATGCTTGCACAGGCAAATGAAAGACCGCAG
>DATESB010000190.1:0-3347 GCA_035271065.1 Lachnospiraceae bacterium
GAAAAGATGACCTACAGTCCGAGACTGTTGGCTGCGATTACTGCCAGAATTAAAATCATTGGCGGTATGGATATATCAGAGAAGAGAAAACCTCAGGACGGTCGTATTACACAGGTAGTAGACCGACAGGAATTTGATATCCGTGTTTCTATTCTTCCGACCGTATATGGTGAGAAGACTGTTATGCGTTTGACTTCCAAGACAGGTTTGACGAGAGAAAAGAGCCAGCTGGGCTTCAATAAAGAAGAACTAAAACAATTTGATCATATACTCAAAAATCCCCATGGAATTATTTTGGTAACAGGACCAACAGGTAGTGGTAAGTCCACTACATTATATACTGCGCTCAGCGAACTCAATCAGGAAGATGTTAATATCATCACAGTTGAGGACCCGGTTGAGGCAAATATCGACGGAATCAATCAGGTACACGTCAATGCAAAGGCTAATTTGACATTTGCATCGGCACTTCGTTCTATTCTGCGACAAGACCCCGATATCATCATGATTGGTGAGATTCGAGACGGTGAGACAGCCGGAATTGCAGTACAGGCTTCTATAACAGGCCATTTGGTTGTTAGTACGCTGCATACGAACAGTGCGGCAGGTACCATCGGACGTTTGATAGATATGGGAATTGAGTCCTATCTTTTGGCAGATGCAATTGTAGGCATTATGGCACAGCGTCTGGTGCGTCGCTTATGTCCGCAGTGTCGCAAGAAAGTACTTGCTACTTCAGAACAGAAAGAAATGCTTTTGGTTGATGATAAGGAAGAATTATATATCTATGAGCCATGCGGATGTGTTCAGTGTGACAATACAGGTTATAAAGGACGTATCGGTGTCTATGAGATTATGGAAATATCACCGGCACTGAAGCCGATTATTTCACGTAAGGGCTCGGCGGAAGAAATCAAGCAGGTTGCTTTAAAGGAAGGAATGCACACATTGCGTATGAGTGCAACCAGATATGTAATAGAAGGAATTACGTCTATCAACGAAATGGTACGAGTATCATTTGATACATAAATGACCTGAGGGGGAACAATCATGGAGTTATCAAGAGCGCTGGAAATGGCGATGAAGCGAGGAGCATCAGATGTACATTTTTCCGTAGGACGACCGATTATGATACGTGTTGACGGAACATTGTTACAGTTAAATGATGACGTTCTGCGCCCGGAGGATACAGCGGCAGCAGTGCTTCCGTTATTGAACGAGGCACAGTTAAATACGATAGAGAAGACCGGGGAACTGGACTTTGCGTATTCCTTGCAGGGAGTCGGACGATTCAGACTGAATGTATTCAGACAGCGTGGAACTTACGCTGCAGCACTCAGACTTTTGCCGTTTTCCATTCCTTCACCGGAACAGTTGAAGATTCCTCCCGCAGTATTGGAGATGACCAATAAAAAGAGGGGACTCATCCTGGTAACAGGACCTACAGGAAGCGGTAAGTCAACAACACTTGCTTCTATGATTAATATCATCAACCAGAAGACAGCCGGTCACATCATTACGATGGAAGACCCGATAGAGTACTTACATAAAAGCCAGATGGCAATTGTTAACCAAAGAGAAGTAGGACTTGATACCATGGGCTATGCTCCGGCACTTAGGGCAGCACTTCGACAGGATCCGGACGTTATCCTTTTGGGAGAAATGAGAGATCTAGATACAATTGCAACCGCAGTTACCGCAGCAGAGACAGGACATCTTGTACTATCCACACTGCATACCATCGGTGCACCAAGTACCATTGACCGTATCGTCGATGTATTCCCGCCACATCAGCAGGAACAGATACGTGTACAGCTTGCAACCGTATTAGAATGCGTTGTATCACAGCAGTTGCTACCGTTAAAAGATGATGAAGGTGGACGTTGTGCGGCATTTGAAGTTATGATTGCCAATCCTGCGATTCGTAATCTGATACGTGAAGGGAAGACGTTCCAGATTGCTTCTATGATGCAGACAAACAGAAAATCAGGAATGATGACAATGGATGATGCATTGTATGAGCTTTATGTGGAAGGTAAGATTGATGCTGAAACAGCACTGAATTTTGCACAGGATTATGTGTACTTAAGCAGAAAGATACTGTAGATAAACGAAGAGACAATGTGATGTAGCTTCGACAGGTACGGGAGGAGATATCAGTGGCAGGTTATTCCTATGTTGTAATTGATAATAAGGGAAAAGAGAGAAAAGGAAGTATTGAGGCAGATACCGAAGAAAAGGCGGTAGCCCTGTTAAAGGCGGACAATCTGATACCGGTAGAGGTGACAGAGCAGTCGCTATTAACACAGGACATCAACTTAGATATCGGAGGTAAGCCAAAGGCGCGAGATTACAGTATATTCTGTCGCCAGTTTGTCAGTATGACACAGGCGGGCGTTACATTGATTGATGCTTTGAATATGCTTGGAGAACAGACAAACAATAAGAAGCTGACGAAAGCAATCAAAGAAATACAAGCAGCGGTTGAAAAGGGCGAATCCTTAACAGAAGCAATGAGGGCACAGAAGTTTTTCCCTTCCCTGCTTTGTTCTATGACAGAGGCCGGAGAGGCCTCCGGTAGTCTTGATATAGCCTTTGACAGAATGGCAACGCATTTTGAGAAAGATGCAAAGGTCAAGGGAATGATTAAGAAAGCAGCAATTTATCCGGTTATTGTATGTATTGTAGCTGTTGTAGTTGTTATTATCATGTTGACTACGGTTATTCCTAACTTTACCTCTATGTTTGCGGATATGGATATGGAGTTGCCGGCTATCACGAAGGGCGTTATGGTTGCCAGTGATTTTATGATGGCTCGATGGTATATTATTGTAGCTGTGATAGTAGGTGTAGTTGTTCTTTTGAGGTGGTTTAAATCGACTAGTTACGGTGAGACATTATTTGCAAAAATTGGTCTTAAGATGCCTTTATTTGGACAACTTACGGTTAAAACCTCAGCAGCCAGATTTGCCAGAACGGTAAGTACATTGTTAGCTGCCGGTATTGCTTTGGTAGATGCAATTGAAATCACAGCAAATGTTATGGATAATAGGATTGTAAAGGATGCATTGCTTGCATGTAAGGAAGAGATTGTGCAAGGTGTTCCGCTGTCAGTGCCGCTAAAGGATTGCGGACTGTTTCCGCCGATGGTCTATCAGATGACCAAGATAGGTGAGGAAGCCGGCGATATGGAAGGCCTGCTTGAAAAATTGGCAGATTATTATGAAGAAGAGGTTGAGATGGCAACTCAGTCTTTAATGGCAGCAATGGAACCTCTGATTATTGTCGTTTTGGCAGGTATTGTAGGTGTTTTGATTGGAGCGGTTATGGCACCGATGGCATCCATG
>DATESB010000191.1:0-2022 GCA_035271065.1 Lachnospiraceae bacterium
GGAATACACATGGGCGACTTAAATTGCGGTTGTGGTATACCTGATCGTTGCAACAATAACAGCGGAGGCTGCAGTTCTATCATCTGGATCATTATCCTTTTATTCTTATGTAATGGTAATGATAACGGTGGCTGCAATTCCGGCTGCGGCAATTCCGGCTTTGGTCTTGGTAATATTTTCGGCGGTGGCAATGATGGCTGCAGTTGTATCATCATTATCTTACTGCTCCTTTGCTGCTGCGGCGGTAATTCCATCTTCTAGTTTTACAGACATTTCACCTCCGAAGGCGATTGGCTATCTCAATAGTCAATCGTCTTTTGTCAGCAAAGTGGATGAAACGGATTATCATAACCGCTCAGGCGATATCATAGAATTATAATATGGATAATACAAACAACGACAACAGCCATGACTTTGATTTTGATACCTGTATGACAACCGGTCAAATTGGTATGATGAAAGGCATTCTCCCATTTATTGAAATGCCTTTACAAAAATACCTTGCAATTTATATTAAGGTGTTGGAACTGCAATATGTCATTTCCTATTTTAGGAGTCATCAAGACGGAATTCCGACTTGTTCTTGTGAGACTGACAAGAGTCCTCTATCGTTGCTGCAAAATGTCCGTAAATACAGTTCTTCAAAGGAAGGGGAAATGATAGACCAAATGTTACAGATGATGAAGGCATTCGAGATGTATCAAAACTATAGTGAAATGCTGAAACCCTTCATGGATACATTTCAGATGCAGGGGGATGATGCCCCTTGTGAAAATGGGCAGGATGACGATAATCATGAACATCCTAAAAGTCAAGTGGGTGGGGATAACATGATTTCAAAACTGCAGGGTATGCTTACACCGGAACAACAGGCCATGTTTGAAACATTTAAGGATATGTAAGATGCGCATGAACATAAACAAACAATAAAAGAAAGGATTTGAATTATGACTAATCAAGATTGGATTCGCGACCCGTCACTCAGTAATATCAGTATCGATAAACTTATTTTTCTGCAGAAACTGGTATTCGACGGAGCCGCATTAAGCGAAAAAGAAAAAATGCCGTTTCTCTTAGCGCTTGTTACAAAGGCTAAGAAAAACAACATTTCATTTACTTCAGATGAAACAACTCGTATTGTTGATGTCATTAAAAAGTACAGTACGCCGGAAGAAACAGCACGGCTTAATCAGATTATGCAGATGACAACCATGATGTAACAATCAAATTGCTCCTATAAAATGTGGCTATATCTCTTCTACGTACATGACACCTTCTATTTCTCTGCATCTGATTAAGACATCTTCTCTTTGATTGCTGTGGTTTAATTCCATGGTGAGAAGTGCTGTGATAAAATCGTTTTTGATTTTTGTTTTGTTGACTTCAAAGTTTTCTACTTTTACTTCCATTGCTCTGACTTCTTTTAGGAAGTCGGAGGCGTGTTTCAGGGAGTCAAGCTCTACGTATAGGTCAAGTACTTTGGAATGTCTGGATACGTATGCGTCTAATCTGGCAAGGATTCCGAAGGTGATGATGACGAATAGTAACGCTACAATTGCGCCTTCCCAAAATCCGATTCCCGCTGCTAAACCGATGCAGGCGCATGCCCATAGTCCGGCGGCTGTTGTGAGTCCACGGACTTGGTTGCGTCCGGTCACGATAATGGTTCCGACTCCTAAGAAGCCGACACCGCTGATGACTTGGGCACCCATACGGGTGATGTCGATCTTAGAGGCATCAAAGATTATGGTCGTGTATTGGGCTGTCAGCATAACTAGCGCTGCGCCCATGCATACAAGGACGTGGGTTTTGATGCCGGCGCCTCGTCTTTTGCGGGAACGGTCGATTCCTATTATGGTGCCGGAGAGAATGGCAAATAGGAGGCGGAGGGTTACCGAGACGATGGTTAGGTCTGGGAAGTAATTCATACTTTATTCTCCTGTTTAAGGGGGACGCCCTGCAGGAATATATTTCATTCCGCGCCCACCACCCCAACTCCGCCCTGCTCCATGAAACATATTC
>DATESB010000192.1:0-10800 GCA_035271065.1 Lachnospiraceae bacterium
GTCTTTATAGAGAAAAGCAAAAATCTCATTGCCGATGTGAAATGTAAAATCGGAAATTAGTAAAAAAGAAAGAATAACTTCCTTATTGCAAACGGTAGCCCTAGGCGACAAGGAAGTTATCTCTTGACCTTAAGCTATGAAACCGGCATTTACCTTTTCATTCAGCAATTACTTCATCCAACGTCCATTGACTAATGCCTACATCTATTCTTCATATTCCCACAGCACAGTCTCTGAGCCATCCTTCTCAAGATAGATAATCTTATCCAAAACTCCGAACTCTATCGATGTTGTAACACTTCCGCTGTTTGCTATCTTATTGTTTAGAAACGTTGTCCTATAGTGTTCAATGTACATAACACGTTTTCCGTCCACATCTTTTATATCCCACAGAATTGCACGCAGAAAATAAGGGGATTTCCATTTAATCAAAGTCAGGCTGTCATAAGTATCGACAATATCTTGTGTGACAGTCATATGGCTATCCGGAGAATCCGGCATTTGAATGACAAATTCCTTTTGTTCGGAAGCACTGTCCGCATCCGTTAGTGAGACAGACACAAATTTGTCCGGATCATCACCCAATCCTATCATCGTTCCGGAACCGTCATCTAAAGTTGCAATCTCCTCCATAGGATATACAACTACTGACACCTCAACCTCGTCCCTCGGAATTTCATTAATAACAGCGTTAAACAGCAATTCAAATGTTCCCAAGGCTAACAAAAGTGCAACCACTCCTACCTCTATCGCTATTTTCACTTTTCGATTCAGTTTCTTTTTTATTTTATGAATCATAACCTTTTCTTCTGATGCATCCTGCTCCGGTTCCGGCAGAATTTCTTTTTCATATTCCTTTTTCATGGACTCACAGACTTCTGTACATTCTGCACATTCATCTAGATGCTCATCAACAGCTGCCTTGGTTACTTCATTTGCCAGACCGTCTATGTAACTTGGTAATAAATCTCTTATGATTTCACATGGTAATTTAACATTCATTTTCAATCCATCCTTTCAACTTATTTTTGCTTCGATAATATATAACTCTTGCCCAATTTTCACTCTTTCCCAGAATGCCGCCGATTTCCTTAAAGGAAAGTTCAGCAAATATTCGTAGATAAACAACATCTTTTTCGTCCGCTCCCAACCGTTGAATCATGCGATACAATTGTGTTTTATCTTCCTTTTGTATCAATGCCTGTTCGGGTAAGAGCTGTGCGTCCGGTATCTGACATTCCATTTCTTCAGAAAGAGGCAGGTTTGCATATTCCTTTTTCTTTACATAGTCCAGATAAGTATTCCGCGCTATTGTACAGAGCCAGGTCAGCATCCTTCCGCCTTGAAAGCTGTCAATATTCTTAATTGCCTTACAAAATGTATCTGCAACAATGTCCTCCGATATCGTTTCGTTTCTGCACAGAGAGAGAACATATCGCTTGACCGGTATTGCATAGTCCTGATACATCTTCTGTATTTCAATTGATTCTTTCAAGTTCTTTTCACCTCCTCTGTTTATGAAACGAACCATAAATGAGAATGTTACATCCTTTAATATTTTTTTAAATAGAAAACAGAAAAACCTCCGATAATTCAGAGGATTTTCTTTAAAATTCTTCCTGATGATTTTTGAAGAACTCGTAATATGCCCTTACATTTCCAAGTTCTGTCCACCGCTTTACATCCACCGGGTCTTCATCCAAATCATAAATTTTGGCACCTTTCATAGACAATAGAAACGGAGAATGAGTTGCAATGATAAATTGATAGTTAAAGAACCTTGCGGAATCCTCCAAGAATTGCAACAATTCCTGCTGCCGTTCAGGTGACAGGCTGTTTTCCGGCTCATCTAAAAGGTACAACCCAACCTCTTGCATTTTTTCTGTAAAATAAAGCGAGGCGCTTTCTCCGTTAGAATGTTCTCTGATATTATCCGAAAGACTCTTTCTGACATATTTGGACTGTGTTTTGCTGCGGGCAAGGTTCACACTTTTCAGATGTTCATAATCTTCCAAGGATTTCATTTGAAAATGCTTGTACTTGTCCTCAATATATTGCTGGAAGAGTTCTTCTCTCCTCTGGTCAATCCCCTCATTAATCGTTCTCAAATTCAGCATAAAGTCAAATACATCATCACTCGTGATAATTCTGCTGTCACCCGGCAGTCTCTGTTCCAATTCAAAAGAACACATTGCCGTATAATCTTCAAAAAAGTTGCTTCTATTATATAACGTATCTCTCTGCAATTCTAATTTTTCCGCAATTACATTCAGAGCCGTCGTTTTCCCCGAACCATTCCCACCATACAAGATAGTGACCGGTTCAAAATCCAGCACGGATAATTGATGCTTAGACAGCATGCGAAACGGATATACAGTGTCATAGCATGTTCTTTTCATATCCATAATAAAGTTATCTTCCTGATCAATCCCCGGAAATGTAAATTGCGACAAATATACCATTACTTCCTATCCTTTTCCTTCGGTGCACGTTTTCTGACAGGCAGAGATAAGTCCTGCAATTTGCGTCCCAGAACATCATCCTTTGCAATCATCAGTAAGTCATGATCCATATGATTCAATGCATGAAGAACTGCAGCGTAGATTCCGATTGCCACTGATGGTGACCCTTTTTCGACTGCCCATAATGTTGTTCTGCTAATACCGGCGCGTTCCGCCACCAACTCAACTGATATACGACGGCGTAAGCGCGCCATCTTAATCTGCTCACCCATTTGTGATAGTATCTCCTGCGTGTCCGGCATTATAACCACTGATTTTTTACTCATAATAAATACTCCTTGTAATGTTTATAATTATAAACGTTATAAGGAGTATTGTCAATTTTAATGAACGTTATCAATCTATCTTGCCGTCTTTAATATAGATCACCTTTTTTGCTTCATCAGCAACCTTTGTATCATGAGTAACCAGCACAATGGTCATCCCTTCCTGATTTAGTTCCCTGATGATTTCAAGAATTTGTTTTGTGGCCTCACTGTTCAACGCACCGGTTGGTTCATCCATAAAGAGAATACGTGGATTGTTAATCATGGCGCGGCATATAGATGCACGTTGCAGCTGTCCTCCTGATACTTCCCTGATATCTCTGTCTGCAAGTTCCTCAATTCCCATACGATTCATATACTCTCGTGCTCTCTTCCGAATCACATCTGGTTCCTCAAATCCTGCCACAAGACCGGGAAGAATGATATTATCAAAAATAGATAAGTTCTTTAATAACTGCGCATTCTGTAATACTGTCCATACCGCTCAGACTATACAGAAGTGTAGACTTTCCGGAACCTGACGGTCCCATGATTGCTATGTAATCTCCTTCATCAACAGTATAGGATACCTGTTTCAGTATATTGGTTTCTCCAACTGTTTTGCTGATGTTTTCTGCTTTTATTAACATAATCGTATTCTCCTTCGCAAATAACTACTCCATAATTTGATCTCTGATGTGATACTTCTTGACAACTCTGGTTGCTGACACTACTGTCACAATGCATACCAGTATCTGCGCTGCCGGACAGACAAGGTAGGAAACAATGGGTGAAATCAGCATCGTAATTCTGGCTGAACCAGCCATGGATACAAGTGCCCCAAAGATAACCTCACCTAATGTATTTGTTAAAATCGCTCCCAGTATAACCGCCACCACTTGGATTGCTAATATACGAATACCGAATTGTATCCGGATATCGCGATTTGTGAAACCGAGCGCTTTCTTGATTGCCACTGCACTATGTTCTCTGGCTGTCACTAGTTGCAAAAACATCATTGAAATCAGTATGACCAACAATAATGACAGAACTGTCGCTGCGACAATCATGGTTCCCATGTGACCGCTAATACCTCCCAGTGTCTGTTTCACAAATTCTGTAATCGGTGTGACTCGACCACCGGAAACCAATTCTCTTATTTCAGTTGCCTTCTCACTAATGGAAGCACCGTCCTGTACATCAAGATAAAAGACGTATCCCTCAATGGCTTGATCCGGAAACATCATCTGTGCCTTGGCTGTCTTGCCTCCATAAGTGACATCCTGATAGATACCGGATACCGTATAATCAAGTGTATCCTCGGCAACTTTGATTGTAACTGTATCTCCCACTGC
This sequence comes from Lachnospiraceae bacterium, assembly GCA_035271065.1. GTDB lineage: Bacteria > Bacillota > Clostridia > Lachnospirales > Lachnospiraceae > JAAYYM01. Next base: position 4,123 of record DATESB010000192.1, read on the forward strand.
CTTGTTCAGTTCTGACGCTTCCATATAAGAAATAGCGATGTCCTTTTCTTCCTGCGGAGCCTCTCCTTCTAAATACGCGAGGGGAAAGACCGTTTCATCTCCGCTCGATACGCGCAGGTACTCCCATTCATTTGTATTCTGTACTTGTATATAGCCGGTCTGGAACACGGCATATTGATCAATTTCCTTATCTTGTTCCAGTTGTGTCAGTAACAACTCCCTCTGTTCCTCAAACTTTGCCTTTTCTTCATTTTCATTGCTATACTGCATATCGACACGAATGTCACATTGTCCGATTCCCATATAGGTAATAAAGGAAGGGTCTTGAATGGTCGTCTGCATATTGATTGGCAGCAGAATCAAAAAAGTCGATAGAACAAATACCAAAAACAGAACAATATATTCCTTCCATTTGCAAGACAGTTCACCGAATGCGATAACAGCATTCGCATTCTTCCATTTCTTCTTAGGTAGTTTGTAATGTCCCTCGTTATGCTTATAATCCTCTCCACGCAACAATTCAACTACTGTACTCTTCAAATTCTTACGAATCATTTTTTTGCATCTCATGGTAATCAATAATTCCAGCAACACAATCCCGACAATCGGATATACCCACTGCATCCATACTGTTGTGCCTGTGCCACAATACAAAATAACCGATTGAGAACACAAACTGCTGAACGGAATTGCAACAAAGTAGCCGATTGCCCCTGCAGTAATTGCAAGAAGCATATATTTCATCAAGTACATTTTTTCAATAGAACGAAGAGAAAATCCGATTGCTTTCATCGTTCCGATTGCTCTGTGTTCCTCGGTTAGGGTTGCCTTTATGATATAAGAAAGGCAGAGAAGAGCAATGAAAATGAGTAGTAAACTGACAATCATAAGCAAAAATACAATCAATCCATAAGAGAGTGTATTCATTAGGTTCAGCAAACTCCCCGTAATTGCAACACCGTTTGACGGCATTCCTGCATTTATATAATCCTTTTCCAAAACTGCTGTATCAGTACCCGGCTCTAACAAATATTCAAAGGAGTATTCCCATTCTCCGGTATGTTCACTCAGTTCTCTTTGATCCGCCTCACTAATCAGAAAGCGTTTTGATGAGGTCAGAGGTGCGTTCATTTGTGCATCTCGTATCAGTGTCACAACTGTCAGGTCTTTCTTATAATTTCCATCACGAATCGTAATGATGTCACCCGGTTTGATTCCTAATTCTTCATAGTAATAAACTGAAACCCCTACTTCTCCATCCTGAACAGTTGCAATTTCCTGGTTCATATCAAGCAGATAGTCAAATTCGGTATTCTGTGTCACAAATCCATTATCCATCAAACAATTTTCCAGTGTACCACCGTCATAAAAAATATTGGCATTATCAATATTCAACATGGAAACGACAATGCTGTCTCTGATGTAAGAATGTGTGTCAGAAAAAGCCTGCACTGCCTCGGCATCATAATCGCCCTTGTGCATCTGCAAATATTCAGGCGGTGTTGCAATCCGGTCTAAACCTGCAGTTGCAGATAGCATAGTTCCCGCTACACGTAAGCCTCCTGCCATTAATGTGGCTGACAGCAACAAGAACAGCAGTAATACAATTGATATAATTTTGTTTTTCCTGATATCGTTATATACCAGATTCCATCGTAATTTCATTTCTAAAACCTCTTTCTATTGCTCAATCTACGGCGTCTGCCCAAACATCTGCATCAGCCCTTGTAATTCTCCTTCTTTTATCCCTAACATTCTCTCACTGCTCGTGAGAAAAGCCTGTATCTTCTTTGGATACTCTTCCTGTTTCCAATAAAATGTGTCGCAATCAAACATCATGTGACCCAATAATAAAATCTGCTCTATACATTCTGTCGGATACTCTGTTCGGAAAAATCCCTGCTGTATCCCCTCTGCGATAGAAGGTTCTAAAACAGATGTCATACGTTGCAGCATCGCTTTCAGATATAACTGATGTAACTTTGCATTTTCCACTTTATGCAGTTGCTCTTTGATTTCGTCCGAGCCCTCAAACTCCGGTGCCTGCGCCATAACTGCCATAATAATTCGCGTCATAAGCGGAATACTCTGATCCACTAAAATCTGTTCTGCTCTTTTTGCTCCCTCATCCACAATATCAAGGATAATCATTTCCAGAACTTCTTCTTTCGACGTAAAATAGTAGTAGAAGGTTCCTTTTGCAATATCAACAACCTGCAGAATGTCATTAATGGACGTCTGGTCATACCCTTTTGTTACAAACAACTCGCGGGCAGCCAGCAAGATTTCTCTCTTACGTACTTCGCCTTCTTTAATTTCCTTCATTCTCTCTCCCTCGTAAATAGTCTGTCATTTTCTATTTTAATATCTATACAAACCAGCACCGACCGTCGGTCGGTATTAACATCATAAAACCTTATAAAATATCTGTCAACCCTGTCTTTTGTCATATTTTGTGTTATAAATAGTGTCATATGTAATATTTTTTGCATTTTCTGAGTAGCGAATTATACTATTTTTATACCGTAATTGTTCAATTATATTTTGTTGCATAATGATATACTATACAGGAAACATATATTTGCGGCAACATGCAAATACTAAATAGAAATTAGATTGCAGGAGGAACATCATGGAGAATTTTACTTATTACGCACCAACTTATTTTGCATTTGGAAAAGGAACTGAAGCAGATACCGGAAAATATGTGAAACGCTTTGGCGGAAGCAGGGTTTTGCTTCATTTCGGAGGAGGTTCTGTCATTCGTTCCGGTCTGCTTGACCGTGTAAAAGCGTCACTTGATGCTGAAGGAATTTCATATGTGGAATTAGGTGGGGTACGTCCCAATCCAAGAAGCGGACTTGTATATGAAGGAATTGAATTATGTCGCAAAGAAAAAGTGGACTTTGTGCTTGCTGTTGGTGGCGGAAGTACCATCGACTCTGCAAAAGCAATTGCGGCAGGCGCTGTCTATGACGGTGATTTCTGGGATTATTATGAAGGGCTTCCTGTTGACAAAGCACTTCCGATTGGAACAATCCTAACCATTGCTGCGGCTGGTAGTGAAGGTTCTCCGGATTCTGTTATCACAAATGAAAACGGCATGTTCAAACGTGGAGCTTCCGGTGAAGCATACCGTCCGAAATTCTCCATTTTGAACCCGGAACTGACACAGACACTTCCTGCCTATCAGACTGCATGCGGAATTACAGATATTATGGCTCATCTCTATGAGCGTTACCTCACCAATACAAAAGAAGTTGAAGTCACTGACCGTATGATTGAGGCACTATTGCTCACCATGATTCACGAGGGGCCACGTGTCATCAAGAACCCGGATCATTATAAAGCAAGAGCCAATATTATGTGGGCGGGTATGATGGCTCACAATAATTCCTGCGGTGTCGGACGTACGCAAGACTGGGCAAGCCACAACATTGAACATGAGTTGTCTGCACTGTATGATTGCGCCCACGGTGCCGGACTGGCTGTGACCATGCCTGCAGTATTTACCTATAATTTGGAACACGATGTGATGCGTTTCGCTCAGATAGCAGTCAGAGTATGGGGTTGTCAGATGGACTTTTACAATCCGATTGTCACAGCAAAGCAAGGAATTGCTGCATTACAGAATTTTCTCATTTCTATCGGTATGCCAAAGAACTTTGCCGAACTGGGTGCTGACGAGAAAGACATCGAGAAACTGGCTCACACAGCCTGCTATGGCGATGTAAATAATGGAACTGTTAATGGATTTGTAACACTTGAACAAGAAGATGTTGAGAATATTTATCGTTTAATGCTGTAATAATATACGCAGTAACCATTCTGTTTCATGGCGGGGTTTTCATTCTATTTGGAGCCCCGCCCTCCTTATGAAATACTGATATGCTTTCTGATTTTCCGGATAAACTGCTTCTTCGCATACTGTTTCCAAATTTGACTTTAATTCTGCTGCCCTGTTTTCATAGTATCCCTGCATATCTTCTTCTGCTCTTTCCGCTGCCAAGACATATGATTCATAGGTGCATAATTCATTATAGGTCTTTGCAATTTCCCATATTGCATCAAATTCTTCTCTATAGTTATTTGGACTATATCTCAATTCTACGTTCAGTCTTGCAAAGTCACCCGATGCATAGAGTGCCTCCATGCGCGCCATTTTTGCTTCAACACTGGAGTACTCCATCGTATCCGTAATCTCATTGACGGAAAAGCAAAGAAATGTAATTATTATAAATAGAAAAAACAGACATACTGCTGCCTTAAGTCCTATTTTCCACGGCTTGTAAATCATTGCTCTTCACCGCCTTCCTGTAAGTAGGTTTTTGCAATATCAATTAAATAGGCACATTGCTCATCATCCAATCTGCCATAACTAACATTTTCATTGATATAAGTAATTTCTTCTTCCCGAAAGCCAAACATTCCCCTCCAGGTATCTATCACTGTCATATTGACTTCGTCAGTCAACTTCTGTTCGCCTTCACTTACGCCCGGATAAGCCGGGATTTCCGGAAAGAGCGCTCTGACACCCTTTTGAATTACATTCCGTAACTGCTCATCGGTCGGCATCTCCTGCTTTCGGATTGCTTCAAGACACTCATTACGTGCCTCTAAGAACCAATCATAATCATTATTGAGTAACGCAACTCGCGTATACATGTAATATTCGTCACCAATCAAATCATGCGCTGACATATAATGATACAACCGTGAGTACTCTCCGTTGTCATAATACTGCTGCATCATTTCTTCCGCATCCTCAGCTGTCAGTGGTCTATGTCCTTGCACATAGGCAACAACCTCTGAAGAAAAAAGTACAAATACAACTGTCAGGATCCCCAAAACAATCATTGCACGGTTCAGTATTTTGTTGATATAGGTCTCTCTGGACTTTTCCAATAACTCTTTTCTAAGTCTTCGGTTTGCTTCTCTTTTTGCCTTGAGACGTTGAAAGAAACTGACACCACCCGGATTTACCGTATCACAATATGCACAACGCAGTGCTTCTGCCGGTATATCAGCTCCGCAATTTCTACATTTCATTCTACTGTCTCCCTCCAAGTGGCGTATGCCTGTTCACAATACGGTGTCAGATTTTTCTCAGTCACATCTTCAAGCGCACACATTTCTTCTATTTCTTCCTCTGTATAACAAAACTGATTCATTAAAAGTTCAATACACTGGTCATTAATTTTCTGCATCTGCTCCACATTATCAATCTCACCATACTTCTCTATGCCTTCTCTGCACCATTTACAAGCCTTAATACCATAATTGGTTGCAAAATAAATGTTTGAGATACAAAGTTCCTCTTTCTGCGCTTCCTCCCAAGTCGGGAAGAATTCATCTTCTGTCATCTTTGTAAAATCAGCAATGCACTCTGTGAGCGATATGTAATAATCATAGGATCTGGCCAATTTATAATACTTATCATATTTTGATTGGAAAATGTCATTCTCATCAATATAGTTTGACATCGCCTCCAAATCTCCGGCTTGATAATAATCCTCTAAGACCGTCATGTACTCGGATTGCTTTTCATATTCCTTTTTTGCCTGCACTTTACCGGAAATCAATGAACCTACAATTGCTATCACAAGAATAACAACCATAACAGATGCAATGATTAGTATCATCTTACGGGACTTTGCCATACGCTTCTGCGGAAGTGCCTTTATCTCACGTTCTTCCTGCACAAGCTGCTGATACTTTGCCTGCTTGATTTTCTCTGCCATGATTTCATTTTCTTTTTTACAGAAGGGACAAAATAAATCTGTTTCAGCATATTCGCCACCACAATTGCTGCATATCATACGTGCATTTCCTCCTAAATCAGTCTAGTTCTCTTTCTTACCCGACTTAATCCAGCCATGCTCTGACCACCATGCGATATCTACAGGATTATAGCCCATACCTTCTTGCATCTTGCCCATCATCATAAATAAAAAATTGCTTTTGAGATTTGGTTTTACATGTCCAAGCTTTTTATGAATTGCGTTTGCAATACGTGTTGTTTCCTTATCTGCTTTTGCTCTTCTTTTCTCATCAACTTCATTCCATGATGATGCAGCAGCCACAAATGGCAATTGATATGACTTGCCGACTGCCCACCAGGTAAACTGTGTTGCCATTTCTTTTGTGACACTCTTGGCTCCGCTGCCTGCCGTCGTAGAAATCGCCACTCCAATCTTCTGTTTCATGTCACCGTTTGGTCTGTGGGACATCCATCGATATGCCATATGGTCGCAAAAACTCTTCAACTGTCCTGACATACCCATCACATAATTAGGTGATTCCATAACAATAACATCAGCCGCTTCTATTGCCTGAATGATTGGTTCCGTCTGTGCACGGTGCGGACACAGATGTTCGTCTTTCATAATACACTGAAAGCAACCTACACATTGCCCCATTCCGTTTACAGTAAACTCTGTAATATCTTCTTTGTTGCAATTTAGTTTAGACAACAATAATTGTGTTAAATGATAAGTGCTTCCATGATGTGCCTGTCCGTGAACAACTGCTACTTTCATCTTTTTTCCTCCCGTAAAACTGTTCGCCTACTTAAGGTCGTCTGTATCGTTATGAAATACCGCTTAACTGATAGGTTGCCACTGGTATTTTTCTTTCAAACTTGATGTTGTTATCTGTATTAGAAAGTTCTCTATCAAA
>DATESB010000193.1:0-8253 GCA_035271065.1 Lachnospiraceae bacterium
TTATGGCGACAAATGCAGAATTCCCGCCATATGAGTATTATGAAGGCGACGAGGTGGTAGGTATTGATGCAGAGATAGCAGCAGCAATTGCCGAAGAACTCGGTATGGAGTTTAAGATTGAAGACATGGCATTTGATTCAATCATTGCAGCTGTACAATCCGGTAAAGCAGACATCGGTGTAGCAGGTATGACAGTAAATGAAGACAGATTAAAGAATGTCAACTTTTCAACACCTTATACAGAGTCAGCACAGGTTATTATCGTAAAAGACGGAAGCGCTGTAGCAACTCCGGATGATTTGACAGGCAAGAAGGTTGGTGTTCAGCTTGGAACGACAGGCGACATCTACGCAGGCGATATTGCAGATGCAACCGTAGAACGTTACAACAAAGGATTTGAAGCAGTTCAGGCATTGTTACAGGACAAGATTGATGCAGTTATTATCGACAGAGAGCCTGCTAAGGTGTTCGTAACACAGAACGAAGGACTTGTAATTGTAGATGAAGAATTTACAGTTGAAGATTATGCAATCGCAATTTCAAAAGATAATGAAGAACTTCTGGCTAAGATTAATGATGCACTTGCAAAGCTTGAAGAGTCAGGTAAGTTACAGGAAATTAAGGACAAATATATTACTGCAGAATAGGAAAAGCAATGGGAAGATTTGTAGAAGACTTTTATCAAAATTTCATAGAGGACAATCGATATGAGTATATTTTGAACGGCTTGGGCGTTACGCTGACGATTACCTTTTTCTCGGTTTTGATCGGTATTTTGCTGGGATTTATTGTTGCAATTATTCGGTCAACTTACGATAAAACGGGAAAGGGTAAGATTGCAAATGCGCTTTGTAATGTGTATTTGACGGTCATCAGGGGAACACCGGTCGTTCTGCAGCTTCTCATTACTTATTTTGTGATTTTCAGTTCCGTGGATATCAGCAAAGTTTTGGTTGCTGTGCTGGCATTCGGAATTAACTCCGGTGCTTACGTGGCAGAAATCATCAGAAGCGGTATCATGTCGGTGGATAACGGACAGTTTGAAGCAGGCAGGAGTCTGGGGTTCAGTTATGTGCAGACAATGGTACATTTCATTTTGCCACAAGCGTTTAAGAATGTGCTTCCGGCACTTGGTAATGAATTTATTGTATTGCTAAAGGAGACTTCTGTAGTAGGATATATTGCGCTGCAGGATCTGACAAAGGGTGCGGATATTATCAGAAGTCGTACTTATAATGCGTTTATGCCGCTGCTTATGGTGGCTGTAATTTATCTTTCGCTTGTTATGATTTTTGACAGGTTAGTTAAGAATTTGGAGAGGAGGCTTCGCAACAGTGACCACTGATTATGATAGAAAGCCTCTGATTGAGGTATGTAATTTAAAGAAAAGTTTCGGTGATTTAGAAGCACTTAATGATATTTCCGTTACGATTATGGAAGGCGATGTTGTATTTATTGTGGGGCCGTCCGGTTCCGGTAAGAGCACCTTTCTTCGTTGCATGAACAGATTAGAAGAGCCTTCAGCAGGTAAGATTTTGTTTGAGGGTATCGATATCTGCGAGGCAAAGAGCAATATTGATTTGCAAAGGCAGAAGATGGGAATGGTATTTCAGCAATTTAATCTGTTTCCTCACATGACAGTTATGAAAAACCTGACGATTGGACCGATGAAACTGCAGCATAAGACAATAGAAGAGGCAGAAGCATATGCAATGACATTGTTAAAGCGAGTAGAATTAGAGGACCGATGCAATGCATATCCAAGCCAATTATCCGGCGGGCAGAAGCAGAGAATTGCAATTGTGCGTTCTTTATGTATGAAGCCTGATGTGATGCTGTTTGACGAACCGACTTCAGCACTTGATCCGGAGATGGTTGGTGAGGTGCTAAGCGTTATGCGTGATTTGGCAGAACAGAAAATGACTATGATTGTCGTAACACATGAAATGAATTTTGCAAAAGAAGTTGCAAACAGAGTGATGTTCATGGATGAGGGACAAATCATAGAAGAAAATAACCCAACAGAATTTTTTCAGCATCCGAAGAGTGAACGATTACAAAGTTTTCTGGGTAAAGTACTGTAACATTTGATTGGAGTAAATAACCTTCATGGCAAAAACGATATACATTGCAGAGAAACCGAGCGTTGCGCGGGAATTTGCAAAAGCACTTAAGTTGAATATGAAGAACTGTGACGGTTATATGGAATCGGAAGAAGCCATTGTGACCTGGTGTGTCGGACATCTCGTAACAATGAGTTATCCGGACGCTTATGATATAAAATATAAAAAGTGGAGTTTTCAAACACTTCCTTTTTTGCCGGAAGAATATAAATATGAGGTTATTCCTTCGGCAAAGAAACAATATGAGACGGTTAGTGGGCTGTTAAACAGACAGGATGTTGATACAATCTATGTTTGTACTGACTCCGGGCGTGAAGGAGAATATATTTACCGTCTGGTTGAAATGCAGGCAAACGTACAAGGAAAACAGCGTAAACGTGTTTGGATTGATTCACAGACAGAAGAAGAAATCCTACGTGGAATTCGTGAAGCGAAAGACCTTTTGGAATATGATAATTTATCTTCCGCAGCTTATCTCAGGGCAAAAGAAGATTACCTGATGGGAATTAACTTTTCCAGAGCATTGACGCTCAAATATGGGGATGCCATATCGAATTTTCTGAATATGAAATATGCAGTTGTATCCGTTGGGCGTGTGATGACCTGTGTGCTTGGTATGGTTGTGAAACGAGAACGGGAAATCAGAGAATTTGTAAAGACTCCTTTTTTCAGAGTACTTGCCGGATTGCAGTTAACAGAAGCAGAGAGTGGCGGCTTTGAAGCAGAATGGAAAGCAGTAGAAGGTTCTCAATATTTTCAATCTCCGTTATTGTACAAAGAAAACGGGTTCAAAAAGCAAGAAGACGCGGAAAATCTGATTACACAGTTGAAGCAAACACAGCCTTTTGAAGCAGTTGTTGATACGATTGAAAAGAAAAAGGAGAATAAAAACGCTCCGTTATTATATAACTTGGCTGAATTACAAAATGACTGCTCGAAGTTCTTTAAGATTAGTCCGGATGAAACGCTTCGGATTGTGCAGGAATTATATGAAAAGAAAGCAGTTACTTATCCGAGAACAGATGCAAGAGTTTTATCAACAGCAGTGTCTAAGGAAATACATAAAAATATTGCGGGGTTAAGAAATTATCCCATGGTTGCGGAATTTGCAGCAGAAACGTTAGAGAAGGGCACCTATAAAGGGGTTGCCAAGACACGCTACGTCAATGACAAGCAGATTACCGACCATTATGCAATCATTCCTACCGGACAAGGCTTAGATGCTCTGCGAAGTACAAGTGATACGGCAAATAAAGTGTATGAAATCATAGCGCGTAGATTTTTGAGCATTTTCTATCCGCCCGCAGTTTATCAGAAAACAGCAATTACAGCAAAGATAAATGAGGAACGTTTTCAGGCAAACTTTAAGGTATTACTGGATGAAGGATATATGAAAGTATCCCAGTTCTCATTTGCCAAAAAGAAACCGGGACAGGGTGCGGAAACGGAAATAAATGCCGATGCAAATAGTAATGCGGCATTAACTTCCGAGGAACAGGATATCTGTGATGCCACCTTTTTGGAGGCATTGAAAGGTCTCAAAAAAGGAGACAGCCTCACAATAGATAAATTGTATGTAAAAGAGGGAGAAACATCACCGCCAAAGAGATTCACTTCCGGTTCCATCATACTTGCTATGGAAAATGCAGGTCAGTTGATTGAGGATGACGAACTAAGAGCACAAATTAAGGGAAGCGGCATTGGTACCTCTGCTACAAGAGCTGAAATATTAAAGAAGCTCATTGGCAATCAATATTTGTCTTTGAACAAGAAAACGCAGGTCATAACCCCGGCACTTATGGGTGAAATGATATATGATGTCGTAGATGCATCCATCAAACCATTACTGAACCCCGAACTGACAGCAAGTTGGGAAAAGGGACTTACGGGAGTGGCTGAGGGTGAGATTACGGCAGACGAATACATGGAGAAGTTGAATGGATATGTTTCCAGAAGAACAACAGCTGTCAGAGGCTTGAATAATCAGACAGTATTGCGGGGAATGTTCATGAACTCTTCAAAATACTATAAAAAATAGACAGGAGACATAAAAATGTCAGAAAAATTAATGATTAAAAATCTATACAATTTAGAAGAAACAATTGCTGCAGATTTATTTAACGGACTTACTTATCCGTGGGAAGCACTTCCGAAGATATCTGATTTTATCAAGGAATTAGGTGCTTCACTTGATTCTTCAGAATATGATAAGGTTGATGAAAACGTTTGGATTGCAAAGTCAGCAAAAGTTGCTAAAACCGCTAATATTAACGGACCTGCAATTATCGGGAAAGATGCAGAAGTGCGTCATTGTGCATTTATCAGAGGCAATGCAATTGTTGGAGAGGGCGCAGTTGTCGGCAATTCCACCGAACTTAAGAATGTTATTCTGTTTAACAAAGTGCAGGTACCGCATTACAATTATGTTGGTGATTCTATTCTTGGATATAAATCACATATGGGTGCCGGCTCCATTACATCCAATGTTAAATCAGATAAGACATTAGTTGTGGTAAAGGGTGCAGAAGAAGAGATAGCAACCGGACTTAAGAAATTTGGGGCAATGTTAGGCGATGAGGTAGAAGTTGGATGTAATTCAGTCTTGAATCCGGGAACGGTCATTGGAAGAAATTCAAATATCTATCCGACATCTATGGTCAGAGGGTATATTCCTGAGAAAAGTATTTACAAAAAGCAGGGTGAGGTTGCGGGTAAGCGGTAAAACATGATATGCATCATGTAACAGGGGAGAAAAGGTATGGAAAAAAGCAAGATGGATATTGGACTTGATTCGTTTGAGACGATTATTGAAAATATTCTGGGTGGTATTGGGATGTTTGAAATCGATAAAAACGGGAAAATCAAGGTTCTTTACCTGAATAATGGCTTTTATAGAATGATAGGGTATTCTCGGCCTGAAGCCGAACGATACCTGAAGAATGTTATGGCCAATATTATTGTTGAAGACAGGCAAACGTTAGAGCAGGGGATTGCGGATGTCTTGAAGGATGATGGTTGGGTAGAGGTGGAATTCCGTGCTGTTACAAAGGACGGAGGTGTTCGATGGTATCAGGTACGTGCCAATCTGTATGCATTGTATGAAGACAGAAGTATCATCATGGCCATCTTATTAGATGCAACTGAACGCAAAAGTATGGATGAAGAGTTGGCGTTGCAGGCGGAACGCATGAATTTGATTTCGCAGGTAGAAGGTGAACATATCTTTGACTATAATGCGAAGACAGATATTCTTGTAATCAAGGCTGTGCACAGGGAGACGCGGGTACAGGATATTATTTTGAATGATTTTTTTCAAAAGAAACATTATGAAAATATTTTTGAAGATGATCGTGTGATTGCAGATGAAGTGTTTCAAAAGGCATTGAAATCGTCTTGCAGAGACACAGCAGAGATAAGGGTTCGTATTGGTGATGGGGATTATCAATGGTATAGACTTGTATTTTCCAGTATTTTAGGTAATGAGGGATATGTAACCAGAGTTGTCGGACGACTGACGAATATTCATGATAATAAGTTGAAAGAGTTAGAACTTGAAATCAAGGCACAAAAGGATACCCTGACAGAATTATTTAATAAAGGGGCTTCTGAACTGCTGATTAAGCAGGCACTTCGTAATGCAAAGGAACAAGATGCAGGAAAGTTAAATGCTATGATTGTATTGGATTTGGATAACTTCAAATCTGTAAATGACAATCTTGGGCATGCCTATGGCGATTTGGTGTTGCATGAAGCGGCAAAGGTCATGAGAGATATGTTCAAGGGACGCGACATTGTTGGGCGTGTCGGTGGTGATGAGTTTGTTATTTTCATGTATGACATCGAAGATATTCGTAATGCGGATATTATGGCAAGAAAACTATGCCGTTCCATTAGAAAAGTGTATCCGTGTGAAGGAAAAGAAATTGTCGTAACTGCAAGTATCGGTATTGCAATCTGCGATAAACCGAATCTGACGTATGAAGAATTGTTTGAGCGTGCCGATAAAGCAATGTATGTCAGCAAAAACAGCGGCAAGAATAATTGCACGGTATACAGTGACGATATGTAAGGTTTCTTAAAAAATACAAAAAACGACTGGATTTTTAGTGCGCTTTATGAGAGAATGGTAAAGGCAATTAAACAGTACATACATTAAAATGTAAAAATAAAAGTATCGAAAGGAGTATTCACATGATTTATTCACACGAAGTAGAAATGATGTGTCCGGTAGCGCAAGGCGTTAACCACGGCGCAGCCCCTATTCCGGAAGAAGCGAAATGGGTTAAGGCAAAAGAAATTAAGGATATCTCAGGATTGACACACGGTATTGGCTGGTGTGCACCTCAGCAGGGCGCATGTAAGCTGACATTGAACGTTAAGGAAGGTATCATTCAGGAGGCACTCGTTGAGACAATCGGATGTTCAGGTATGACACATTCAGCAGCTATGGCTTCTGAAATATTACCCGGCAGAACATTGCTTGAGGCTCTGAACACAGACCTTGTATGCGATGCAATCAACACAGCAATGAGAGAACTGTTTTTACAGATTGTATATGGTAGAACACAGTCTGCATTTTCAGAGGATGGTCTTGCAATTGGTGCAGGACTTGAAGATCTTGGTAAAGGACTTCGTTCACAGGTTGGTACCATGTACGGAACTTTGAAGAAGGGTCCTCGTTACCTTGAAATGGCAGAGGGATACGTAACAGGTATCGCACTGGATGCAGACAATAACATTATTGGTTACAAGTTTGTCAGCCTCGGCAAGATGACTGACTTCATGAAAAAGGGTGACGATGCTAATACAGCTTATGAAAAAGCTTGTGGTCAGTATGGTCGTGTAGATGATGCAGTTAAGATCATCGACCCGAGAAAAGAATAGAAGAGGAGGAAATAGAAAATGGCTTTATTTGAATCATATGAAAGACGTATCAAACAAATTAACGAAGCATTGAACAGCTATGGAATTTCTTCCATCGAGGAAGCTGAGAAGATTACAAAAGACGCAGGTCTTGACGTATATAAGATGGTTGAAGGCATTCAGCCTATTTGCTTCGAAAATGCAAAATGGGCTTACACAGTAGGCGCAGCAATCGCAATCAAAAAAGGCTGCAAGAGAGCAGCTGATGCAGCGGCAGCAATCGGCGAAGGCTTACAGGCTTTCTGTATCCCGGGTTCCGTTGCAGACCAGAGAAAAGTTGGTCTTGGACATGGAAACCTCGGCAAGATGTTATTGGAAGAAGAGACAGAGTGTTTTGCATTCTTGGCAGGTCATGAGTCATTTGCAGCAGCAGAAGGCGCTATCGGTATCGCTGAGAAGGCTAACAAAGTTCGTCAGAAACCATTACGTGTTATTTTGAATGGTTTGGGCAAGGACGCAGCACAGATTATCTCAAGAATCAACGGATTTACATTTGTTGAGACAGAGATGGATTACTCTACAGGCGAAGTAAAAGAAGTATTCAGAAAGTCTTATTCAGACGGACTTCGTTCAAAAGTTAACTGCTATGGTGCAAACGATGTAACAGAAGGTGTTGCTATCATGTGGAAGGAAGGCGTTGACGTATCTATTACAGGTAACTCAACTAACCCGACCAGATTCCAGCATCCGGTTGCAGGTACTTACAAGAAAGAATGTAACGAGAAGGGTAAGAAATACTTCTCAGTTGCTTCAGGTGGTGGTACGGGACGTACACTTCATCCTGATAACATGGCTGCAGGTCCTGCTTCTTACGGTATGACAGACACCATGGGCCGTATGCACTCAGATGCACAGTTTGCAGGTTCATCGTCAGTTCCGGCCCATGTTGAAATGATGGGACTCATCGGTGCAGGTAACAACCCAATGGTAGGTATGACAGTGGCAGTTGCAGTTTCCATTGAGGAAGCAGCAAAGGCTGGAAAGTTCTAAAGATTATTGATATTATGGGGCTTGTTGGGCTATGGTATGGTCTAACAAGTCCTTATTTGTTATTAAAGTGTGTGGAGAAGAGAAATCTTCTCCATTTTTTAGTTTAGAAGAGAATGCTTGCAAAGCGCTTGCAATTTGCTAGTAATGAGGTATACTATTATTAAAAGAGGAGGCGATTACATGGCTAGAACAGCAAATGTTTTTGCTCGTGTTGAAC
>DATESB010000194.1:0-6222 GCA_035271065.1 Lachnospiraceae bacterium
ACGTCACTCTGCTTATACCAGCACAGCAACGCCTTATATTCTTCGTCATACGGTCCGTAAATCCCCTTGACCAAGTCTTCCAGCGAGGCTTCCGGAGAGACAATCGTATCCATCCGCGTGCTTTCCTCTTTGGACGATGAAATCATCGGAAAAAGTTGTCCCACTGTCTGTATCAAATAGGATGGACGCAATGATTTACCGTCTGCACTTACCCGTGCATATGATAAATACAGCCTATCCTGCGGCTTTGTCATAATCATATACAGATACAATCTCTGCATATAGGCCTGCTGTCTCGCCGACGGTGCCAGTTCTATCTCCTGCTCACTTAAATGTTCTCTGTCAATATCAGAAAGAATGCCTGCGGTAGAATTTGCCTTCGGAATAATGGTATCATTCACACCAACAAAGAAGAGTATCTTAATATCTCTCAATCGTGTCCGGGTAATATCACCAACTGTGACCGCATCTAAACTTGGTGGCGTAATTCCCACTCGTATTTCATCAAATCCTGCATCCATAATCTCACCAAATTCACGAATGGTTAGTTTTTCACCTCGTAACAGTTCTGTAATTTGTTCAAATAATTCCATGACCAACCGATAAATCTGCTGATATTCTTTGGATGTTTCCACTTCTCCCTGCTGTTCAAATATCGCTGCCGCATCATGCAATTGCTGCTCTACCTGATTCGTGACTATCATGTTATAGAGTGCCCTTACATATACTTCTGCTGTTTTTGCCTCTTTCATGCCTGCATCAAATTCAGCCAGTCCGCCCACGATTCGCTCCCTGAGTGCATCCAATTCAGTCAATTCCTCGGTCGTCAATCCTTTATACTTATAAATCCACTTACGATTCCATTGTTTTTTGCCTCGAATCCCTCTCGCCAAAACATAATTCTCAAGCCTATCCACCTCATCCTGAGTGAATCCTGAGAGTGATGATTTCAGATATCTGAACATTGCCTCGTAACTGTAGTCCTTCGACAATATTTCAATGAGTGCTCGGATATATTCTACAAACGGATTGAGTAAAATGCCTCGCGTCCGATCAATAAAGCATGGTATTCCATACTTGGCAAGCTCTGTTTCTGCTGCATAAGCGTATTGTTCGATATCACCTGTTATGATTGCGATATCTCCGTATTTCAGCGTTGATGCAGTGCTTTCTTTACGCTCAACAGTGTCGGTCAATTCATATTCTCCTCGAATTAGTCTGCTGATTTCGATGCAGACACGGCGCATCTCCTCCTGCGGATTCTGTGCTTCGAAAATGTGAATTGCATGTTGCTCTTTTTCAAAGGGTAATGCATCATATCGAAATATCTGCTGTTCCAAATGTGCCATTGCTTCATTGTGTTGGAAACGAATGACCGGGGTATCGTTTAAGATAACGGGCGGTATGATTTTTACTTCGTTCGTTTTCGCTATTTTGGTCAACGTGGTGATTGTTTTGTTGCTTAGGTAGAATAGGTCTTGCTCGGTGTCGGTTGACATAACTCTGCTCGCATCTCGATATAGTATCGTCACATGCACATCCTGCACCAGTGTCATCAGCTTGCCCAGCAGTTTATTCTGTATTGGTGTAAATCCGGTAAAGCCGTCAAATACAATCACGCTGTTTCTTATGATTTCAGAAGTATCAATTACTTGACAGAGGACCTCCAACAATTCTTCCTTGGTCGTATACTTTGTCTGCATATACTCTGTAAACGCACGATACAGCAACTTAATGTCTTGTAACTTATACTGTAACATCGGTCTTCCGCTTGCATAGAGCAGTAATGCATCCAATTCATTTTCATGAATGTCGTACTGCATAAATTCCGAAATAACCGACTTAATTTCATTGATATAACCGAGCTTCTTAAGATTTCTTCCGAGTATCTTCAGTTCTCCCTCATGTGCAGAAGCAATTCTTCTAAGCACAAGACTCTTGCCCATGTCGTCCATCACCAAACGCTTGCCAGCCTGTCCGCCTACTTCATCGAAGACACGGTATGCCAGTCGTGCAAAACTCAGAACATCAATATTCATAATGCCCTTTCTTGGGTGTATCATGACAAGTTCACGCTGTGTATGCAACGTAAACTGCTCAGGTACAATGACAATATAATTAGTCGCAGGATTCTTTAGCGACTCGTCAATGACATATTGATATAATTCGTGGGACTTACCGGAGCCCGCACCACCGATCCACAATCTTAATGACATATCTGCTTCCTCAATTTATATGATGTGTCTACATCCTCAATCCTAATGGATATCTGCTTTTCAATCTAGTTGACTTCCTACAAATCGAACTGTATAATATAGGTATAACGACAGTCACCTTCACTTACGTGACTTCCGCCGTTATTTAGATGAAAAAATAATCATCCGCAACTTTGGTGGGCTGGGATGATTATTTTTTTGTACCTTTTTTGTTGTTCATATAACTAAGAAGTCCAATAAATAGCGCTATTGTAGAAATAATAACCATGAATTCTTCGTATGTGCTCAACTCACCACCTCCTCTCAGAGGCGGAAATCACCCATGCAGTATGACTGCCTAGAATGATTATAGCATGAAGCACATTCGGAATACAAGAAGTATTTCAGAACATTTGTTCTTGTTTTGTATTCCTATTCAGGTGGTTCATATCGACAATTTCCGTATTGAACTCTGTGAAGGAACTATGCAGGCTGTCTGCAACTGCATTTGCGGTGTCAAGTGCCGTCATGCACAAAATTCCCATCTGGCTGGCCTTGCGTCGCAATTTCACGCTTTCGCGCTGTGGATTTCTTCCTTTAGCAGATGTTGAAATGACGTAATTAACCTTGCCGCTTTCTAAAAGCCTCGTCCAACTCTCTTCACCGTCTGTAATGTGCTCCATAGTATGCACCTTTATGCCTGTCGTTGCGATTGCACGCGCTGTTCCGGGTGTTGCATACACCTCAAACTCCATATCGGCAAATTTCTTCGCAATCTTCGCTATTTCAGGCTGATCGCTCTCCCTGACGCTGATAAAGATACCACCGGACTTCTCCAAGCCGCCGCCGATTGCCATAGCACCACCGGGCTTCTCCATTTTGCAGCCTGCTGCCACAAGTCCTTTATAGATTGCTTCCTGAAGTGTTTTGCCGACACCGAGCACCTCGCCGGTTGACTTCATTTCAGGGCCAAGTTGTGTGTCTACATCAATCAATTTCTCAAATGAGAATACCGGTACTTTCACGGCAATATAAGGGGATTTCTTATACAGTCCGGTGCCATAACCCATATCAGCAATTTTCTCACCAATACGCGATTCACGGGGAATATCTGCTCTTCCAAGGCTGACTCTTGTTGCAAGGTCACACATCGGTACTCCGGTTACCTTGCTCAGATACGGTACCGTACGCGATGCGCGGGGATTGACCTCAATGACATAGATTTCATCATCCATCAAAATATATTGCAGATTAATCATGCCAACTGCACCAAGCCCTTTGCAAAGCTTCTGCGTTGTCTCGATGATTTTATCAGCCAACTCTCGTCCAATATTCGGAGACGGATAAACCGCAATGCTGTCTCCCGAATGAATGCCGGTACGCTCAATATGCTCCATAATGCCAGGTATCAGGATATCCGTTCCGTCACAAATCGCATCAACCTCTATCTCACGTCCGCACAAATATTTGTCTATCAGTACCGGATTATCCTGTTTGTGACGCAGGATGATTTCCATATACTCCACAATATCTTCATCACGAT
Organism: Lachnospiraceae bacterium; assembly: GCA_035271065.1. GTDB lineage: Bacteria > Bacillota > Clostridia > Lachnospirales > Lachnospiraceae > JAAYYM01. The sequence goes on from DATESB010000194.1 coordinate 3,739, forward strand.
ATGCAATAATCATATTTTGTCCGCCCAATACGTACGACGGGCGCATCAATACAGGATATCCTAACTCTTTTGCTACTGCAAGCGCTTCCTCAGCAGTCATGACCGTTGAGCCCTTTGGTCGCGCAATTGAAAGACCTTCCAGAAGTTCATCAAACCGCTCTCTGTCCTCAGCCATATCAATTGTATCAGCGCTTGTTCCGAGAATACGCACGCCATGCTCTGCCAACTCTTTCGTCAGCTTAATTGCCGTTCCGCCACCAAATGCAACCACAACGCCATAGGCCTGTTCCTGCTCCACAATGTGCAGTACATCTTCTATATAAAGAGGTTCAAAGTAAAGTCTGTCTCCGGTATCGAAATCCGTTGATACAGTCTCCGGATTATTATTGATAATAACAGCTTCATACCCAAGTCGCTGCAGGGACGCCACACAATGCACACTTGCATAATCAAACTCAATCCCTTGCCCGATTCGAATTGGTCCGGAGCCGAGTACAACTACCCTTTCCTTCTTTGACTGGGAAATAAAGTCCAACGCCTCATTTTCAATGCCACCTTCCGTAGAATCATAAATTCCGTAGAAATAGGGCGTTACTGCTTCAAATTCCGCTGCACAGGTGTCTACCATGTGGTAGCAGGGTGACATTTTCTCAACTCCGTAATCAGCAAGTGTCAGAACAGGATTTTTCGCTGCCAACCGCAGAATTGCAGCATCGGGATAATTCATCCGTTTCCCTTTCAAGTACAGTTCCTGACTCAAGGGCAGCGCCTGCAATTCTTTTTCATAATCTAATAACAGCTGTAATTTATACAGAAACCACTCATCAATCAAGGTGATATCATGAATTCTTTCAACGCTGTAGCCACGCTTCATTGCTTCAAATATTGCAAAGAGTCGCTCGTCTGTGGCATCTACCATGATAGTCATCAAGTCTTCATCAGCCATTTTTGCCATCTTTGGCATATTCAATGTATCCAGTGAGATTTCCACGCCACGCACTGCTTTCATGAGTGCTGCTTCGAAGGTATCTGCAATTGCCATAACCTCGCCGGTTGCCTTCATCTGAGTGCCAAGTCCTCTTTTTGCATAGACAAATTTGTCGAAGGGCCATTTCGGGAATTTCACCGCAACATAGTCAAGTGCCGGCTCAAATGCCGCATATGTCTCCCCAGTTACCGCATTAATAATCTCGTCTAATGTATACCCAATGGCAATCTTTGCGGCAACCTTTGCAATCGGATAGCCGGTTGCTTTCGATGCTAGTGCTGAAGAACGTGATACACGCGGGTTTACCTCGATAACCGCATAATCAAAGGACTCCGGGTGTAAAGCAAACTGACAGTTGCAGCCGCCCTCCACGCCAAGTGCTGTGATAATGCGAAGTGCTGCTGTTCGTAACATCTGATATTCTTTATCTGAAAGCGTCACCGCGGGTGCAATGACAATACTGTCACCTGTGTGCACGCCAACCGGATCAAAGTTCTCCATGGAGCAGACAGTAATGACATTTCCCTTTGCATCCCGAATAACCTCAAACTCAATTTCTTTCCAACCGGAAATACATTTTTCCACAAGTATTTGCGTAATCGGAGACATCGCAAGTCCTGTTCGCGCAATCTGCATCAGTTCCGGCTCACTGTGTACAATACCGCCACCGCTGCCACCAAGCGTAAATGCCGGTCGGATGATCACCGGATATCCGATTTCACTTGCAAATTCCGCAGCATCCTTTACAGTTGTCACGACCTTTGACGCAATGCAGGGCTGGTCAATGCTTTCCATCATATCCTTAAATAGTTGTCTGTCTTCTGCTTTATCAATTGTCTCAGGAGAAGCACCAAGCAATCTCACACCGTGCTCCTCTAAGAAGCCGTCCTTTGCTAACTGCATGGACAGCGTGAGTCCTGTCTGTCCGCCAAAACCGGAGAGAATGCTGTCAGGCTTTTCTTTCTCTATGATTCGCTGTATGGTCGGAAGTGTCAGGGGTTCGATATAAATTTTATCCGCCATAACTTTATCTGTCATAATGGTTGCCGGGTTGGAATTGACCAGAATAATCTCTATTCCGTCCTCTTTTAGTGCGCGACACGCCTGTGTTCCTGCGTAGTCAAACTCTGCCGCCTGTCCTATTACAATCGGTCCTGAACCAATTACCAGCACCTTTTTTATACTTTGATCATAAGGCATATTGTTTCCTCCTTCTGCTACATCATCTTCTACTGAATCATATCCATGAATTCATCAAACAAAAATCCTGTATCCTGTGGGCCTGCGCAGGCTTCCGGATGAAACTGCACCGTAAATGCCGGGAAGTTCAGATATCTGATACCCTCGCAGCTTCCGTCATTTGCGTTCACATATAGTTGCTTTGCATGTGCTTCGTCAATGGTTCCGTCTTTCACCACATAACCATGGTTTTGTGTTGTAATGCTGACTTTGCCTGTTTCCAAGTTCTTGACAGGCTGGTTGGCTCCGCGATGACC
>DATESB010000195.1:0-4065 GCA_035271065.1 Lachnospiraceae bacterium
CCTTCATAATAAACAACGAGCCAGCAAGGAAAGCTTAGAAGTTCCGAATGTTCATCAGAGTTGGTTATATTAATCAGGCTGATTTCGCTAGGTTCAAGACTTTTTATTTGTTCTAACACGTCATCCTCTGAGTAGGCTACAGGAGTCAATTCCTCAATGAAATAATAAACCATGCCGTCGAACATATACTCGCATCCCTGTGTCAGTTCTTCTAAACCACTAGTATCTATAGCGATTTCCGGGATGAAGGAAAAAGGCAATATATCTGTCTGGTAAGAAAGGGGTGGGTCCATCTGATCAATGTCGCTTGGATCAAAAAGGCACTCACTGTTAAGCGGCAAAATCTCGCCAAGCTCCGGAGTGTATCCGAAAAAGCTGTTCCAGGGATCACCACCAGGGGCTTCTAACTCCACCTGAAGCAAAAGCTGTATGAGCGGATCTGATGGACCTTGTGTTATTAAAAATCCCGCTACATTCACGTCTTTAGCTGTTGCACCGTCATTATTCTCGTCCTCCAACAGTCCGCGGACTGTATCCGCAATACTGTCTCTGTCAAGCTGCAGGTCCTCAAGGATATCGTCTATTGATAGAAAACGATTTTCCATCAGATCAAAATTGTAGCTATACAAATCGCCGTCTGTACCATAGTTGGGGTAGGTACAGCAGGTAGTCACAATCTGCAGGTAATTATCACTACTAAAGGGATAAGAACGTATTTCTATCCAAGAGTCACTGTCTGCACTTCCAATAAAATTGTAGTAGAGCTGTTGAACACCGAAGTTAATGACGTTGTTGAAGGAATCGATTTCCGCATTTTTTTCGCCATCATAACTGATTATCAGGATTTCGGCAACATTATTCCCTGTATACTCCTGTGTCATGACTGCAATCTCCGCGCTGCTATTGTCGAAGTTTGCAGTATCGGTAGACACTGAAACGGGCGGCTCGGAAGAAGGCGATTCATCCTGGGACGCTGAAACGGGCGGCTCGGAAGAAGGCGATTTATCCTGGGATGCTGAAACGGGCGGCTCGGAAGAAGGCGATTCATCCTGGGATGCTGAAACGGGCTGTTCGGAAGAACGTGATTCATCCGGGGACGGTGACGTCTTGCTGTCCTGACCTGAACAAGCGGTTAAGGCACAGATTAGGCTTAGTACAAGAATGATACTTAATACTTTTTTTGAATTCTTAATTAATCTCATAATTTTACTCCTCATTTTTAATTTTTGATTGCGAAATAATTATTTTCACATAATTACTATCAGAACATTGATGCTTGGGCATGATTTATGGGACAGCGAATTGATATAAATTCCATTCTGCTCCCAGCAAAACATCTATGTAATAGACCAAACCGCTGTCGCTGACAGCGTAATGATACATCGCTGTGTATTTTTGTCCGTCGGCGGAATAGCTCCCCGCCGATAAGGTGAGGCAGTGCTCTCCTTTTATGATTTCACTCCCTGTGAAGACAAAGACTGATGCGCTTTCCTTTCTCTCATCCATGGCTCGCTTAACCAGGTCTACTGCCTCATCTTCGTTGATATGGTATTCGGGTTCCTGTTCTTTCGGCGGAAACAGCGAGCTTCCGGTTGCTTCAGTTCCGTCTGATATAATGTGATCCGTAAGAATTTCATCCTGAGTCAGCATGAAATAACACATCCATTCCGGGCAGCCGGGTTCTCCCTGTTCATCCGCCCAGGTAACGTCTACATGATAAGTCCCGCTGTCCAGCCAAATCAGATTCCACGCATGGGACGTACCCTCACTCGCACCGGTTACCGTATGACACCACAAGCCGGCACGCTGACAAAGATACTGATAAGCCTCCGCATAGCCCTGGCAAATCATTTTTCCGGTAACAATGCCATATGGCGCCGCGATAGCAGGCAGGGACACGGAATAGTCGTAATCAACACGCTCGGAAAGAGCCTGTGCCAGATAGCGGTATTTTTCATAAGTGGAAGCATTCTCCGGCACACCGGTAACAATCTCGTCGAATACTTTGTCGAATTTCTTAAGCCCCTCGGAAAGCTCGGTTTGATCTGAACTCCTTTCCTCTGTCCATTCACAGCAATAGAGAGAATCAAGAGATAGAGTAATACCGTCTTCGGAAATGTTCTCATAAATGGTAAAGTAATTGTCAATCTGCGGTTCATCGGTTTTCAAAGCACCCCATGTCGCTAAAACATCATCCAGAATATCGTAGCCGTAAGTAGCGGCATCATATGAAAACGGCTCCATAACCATAATTTTGTCCCGCATTTTCTGATACAAGACCTGCTGGTTTTCTGTCAGTTCATTTACTGCCCATGCCTCATAGGGTAGGAAATTTTGAGAAGGGGAAAATCCACTCTCTGTCCAAAGGTATTCAAAGCAATAATCGCACCAATTGTACCAGATTACGGCTCCTGACTCAGTAACGATGCCAAGCTCGTTCTCTCCGTCTCCGTCGTAATTTTTGGTTTTCAGACAATCAATTTCGTTTTTAAAATCCTGCTCAGGGTAACCTTTGGGGATTAAGAGCTGGATTAAACTACCACTGTTGCTGTCGTATACTGCCCAGCCCTCCTGACCATCATCCTCAGCAGACCAGATAAAGCATACGTTTATACCGTTGCCAACCGTGTAATCGTCTGAATACCCACGCCTATCGTGCCAGTCGTTGCCCACTAGCTGATCCGCTAAATTGATATCAGCTGGCTGATCTGTTAAATTGATATCAGCTGGCTGATCTGCTATATTGCTATCAGCTGGCAGTTGGTTCTGCTTACCCTCCAACAGTAACAATGTGCAAAGCATTAAAAACAAACTGACCGTAATAATCAACGCACCTACTACTGTAAAAATATGCCAAATCTTGCATCCCGATCGTTTTGCCAGTATAATCCCGGATGTCACTGCAGCAGCTCCCACAAGAATTCCCAGAATGGTCAATATTAAGCCCTCCTTTTATGATCTAGTATAGTATTTGGCCGTCCCGCCAGTAAACGCTTTGCCCGTCAGTGCGCGAATGGGGAAGCACCTTCAATTTTTGCAGAACCGCATAAGCCAGGTCGGGTTCCAGCTTTGTAAGCTTGCAATAAGCGTAGCAGAAAGAAATGTCACTGTGTGGATTATCAAGAATTCTTGATAAAAAAAGACAATTTTTATTGTGGCATTTTATTTTTAGAAAAATTATGGTAAACTGAAACTAAAAATAAGGAGGTGGCGAAATGAAAAAGGCAACGATATTGATGGTGGAGGACGAGGCTGACGTGCTCGCCATCAACAAGGAGTATTTTGAGGGTAAAGGTTACGAGGTCATTGGCGCAGGCACCCTCGCACAGGCGAGGTTTCACCTAGAGGAGCACAGTCCCGACCTGATTTTGTTGGATGTGATGATGCCAGACGGCTCTGGTTTTACGTTCTGCTCCGAGTTGCGGAAAAAAACTAACGCCCCCATCATCTTCCTGACCTGCAGGGATGAAAATGAGAGCGTTGTGAAAGGCTTGTTGCAGGGTGGGGACGATTATGTCACCAAGCCCTACGATTTAAATGTACTTTCCGCCCGGGTGGGGGCACAGCTTCGCAGAACCGGGGTCATGACCGCCGGGAAAATCGAGCTTTATCCTTTGTCCATCGACTATCTGTTGGGAGAAGCAATACTTGACGGCGAACATATCCCGCTTACGCAAAAAGAACTGCAGCTTTTAGGATGCTTTGCCCTATTCGCGGGGCGACGTTTAAGTTATGACGAAATTTACAGTCGGGCATGGGGCGAAAGCTCGCCCTGTGCTTCCCATACAGTCGCTGTACATGTGGCAAATCTACGTAAGAAGCTGGGAGCGTACGGCGAAGGCTGGTTTGAACTATCGAACTCCGGAAAAGGAGAATACATTTTTAGCAAGGTTAGATACTGACTAAAGCAATTTTCACACGTTGAATTTAGGCCTGCGAGCAAGTTGCAGGCATGGACGGCAGTGTGAAATAAACAGAAGTTCCAAGACCTTCTTCGCTTTCTATCCAGATGTTGCCCTCGTGCTGTTCCACAATATGCTTGCAGATATATAAACCTAGTCCAGT
>DATESB010000196.1:0-34478 GCA_035271065.1 Lachnospiraceae bacterium
GTTACGTAGTTATTAAAACTATGTTAACAAAGAAATGATATTTTGTCAATTAGAATAAGATTTATTTTATTTGCCAATAATACTTTTGACTAAAAAAATCAGGAGGTATTACAATGGCATCTTTATCAGAATTAGAGTTACAAAATCTTCGTCATATGCTGACCGGATACGAGATATCACAGGCAAAGATGAAGGAATATGCAGAGGCAACAGAGGACACACAGATTAAGCAGTTTTTTCAACAGGGTATCAAATCAGCAACTGAAAATAAGCAGCAGTTAATGCAGTTTTTACAATAGGAGGTAGAAAACGATGATGCAGGAAAAGCAAATGGTAAATGATACCCTTATGGGAATTAACGGAGAATTGGTGCGTTTCGGCGAAATGATACCGCAGACCGAGAATAAAGAATTGAAGCAGACCTTGAAACAATTCAGAAATGAATGTGAGCAGTCACAGGAGCAGCTTTATCAAATTGCAAGAGAAAAGGCTTATTATGTCCCGGCTTCAAAGGCAACTTCTGAGGAAGTGAATCATGTGAAGAGTTTGTTTGCTGGCGGTTCCATGCAGTAAATACAACATGCATCCCTGAAGGAGATATTCTTTTGGGGATGTTTTTTCTTTTCAAAACAGTATAAATATGGTAGTATATAGTCCGGTAATATTAATAAAGAGGAGAGTACATATTATGAAGAATTTTTTGAGAATTGGAATGCTAACTGGAATGCTTATCGTTAGTATGGCACTTGTGGGCTGTTCAGGAAACGGTGACACAAACGAAGACACAAATGAGACGGATGCAGTGGGGGCTGCAGATGCTGATGTTGCAGGAACGGATGAAGCAACGGATCCGGTGATTGTAGTGGAAGAACCGGCAGAAACTGCGGATGTAACAGAAACTCCGGCAGAAGAAACAGACGCAGCTGACGTTGCAGGAACGGACACATCAGCAGTTTGTAACAAGGTATTAATGGGTGGAGCATCTTTTACAGGCATGGAGCCGTTACAAACGGACAATTATGAAGACGGTACTTATTACTATGCAGACAAACATACAGATGAAACACTCACCATCATCAATTGCGCAACAGCAATTCCGCAGGATGCTTTTGCATCTCCGGAGGATATGATTGCGGCATGTATCGAGCAGTGGTCGCCGAACGGAACCAATCAGGATATTGAAGTGACTACAAATGATGATTATTCTGATCAGTTTGCTTATCCGGCGTATACAGTTACATGGACAGAGAGTGGTGACGGAGAACTGAGCAACTGCAACGCAGTAGTAGTGGAAGCAGATGGTTATGTATATGCTTACATATTTAAGGAAAGTTCAAGCGTCAGTGCAGAAGAGAGCATGAGTGAACTTTATCCTGAGTATTATGCAGGGTTGACATTGAACGAAGTGCAGTAAGTAGGCGGATAGAAATAGAAGGGCAAAAAAAGACAAAAATAGAAGGGCAAAACCAAAGCAAGGTGGTTTTGTCCTTTTTTTGTGCTGGGAAATGAATGCAAATGAAGTTAGAAGATCAATGACTAAATTCCGGTTTCGTACGATTGTTTTTCCTTTGCCACCTTACACAGATTTTACAAAACTCATACACAAGAATGGTGTTTACACAGTTCATACAATGTTATTCTGCACTTGTAAGCAAGACAAATGAGCAAGACAAATAAATGCTTACGGAGGTTATGAAAAAGAAAAACAATAAAACAAATGTAAGAATTAAAAAGAGGAGAATGAAAAAATGAAAAACAGAACAAGAAAAATCGTAACTTTATTAACAGCGGCAGTACTAACAGTAGGAATGCTCACAGGATGTGGCGCAAGCGAAGCAGGCACAGCAACAGATGCAACACAGGCAGCACAAGCAACAGAAGCAGCACCGGCAACCGAAGAAGCCGAAGTTGCAGATGAAGAGGTTCCGGCAGCGGACGTAGCAACATCTAAATTATCAGGTTCTATCACAATGGTAGGTTCCACATCAATGGAGAAATTCTCAAATGCATTAATGGAAGCATTTATGCAGGCTAACCCGGGCGTTACCGTATCACCTGAATTCGTTGGCTCAAGCGCAGGTATTGAAGCATTGCTTGCAGGCACAGCTGACATCGGTAACTCATCAAGAGCACTGAAGGACAGTGAAAAAGAAGGTGGGGCAGTTGAAAACATCGTAGCAATCGACGGTATTGCAGTTGCAGTAGACCCTTCTAATACAGTCGTTGATCTGACAAAGCAGAACCTTGTAGATATCTATACAGGTGTTGTTACCAACTGGAGCGAACTTGGCGGAGCAGACATGCCAATTGTAGTAGTGGGCAGAGAGTCCGGTTCAGGTACAAGAAGTGCCTTTGAAGAATTGTTGGAAATCGAAGATGCATGCAAATATGCAAATGAGCTTGACAGTACAGGAGCAGTTATGGCGAAAGTAGCTTCCACACCGGGTGCAATCGGATATGTTTCACTGGATGTTGTAGACGATACCATTATCGCAGTATCACTGGAAGGTGTAGCACCAACAGCAGAGAACATCAAAGCAGGAAATTATTTCTTAAGCAGACCGTTTGTAATGGCAACTAAGGGTGAAATTGCAGAGCAGAATGAAAATGTACAAGCATTGTTCGCTTACCTTGCAACAGATGAAGGCAAAGCACTGATTGAATCAGTAGGTCTCATTACAGTAGACTAAAGGCAACTGCTCAAGAAGAGCACAAGCAAACAAGAGCAGTACAAGCAAAATAGAACTAAGGCTCTGAGCAATGAAGGAGACAAGTAATAAGATGAAGCAAAAGAGAACATCGATTATAACATCTTACAAGAATAAGACAATGGTTGAGACAGTGGCACAGGTGATATTTACAGCCTGTGCACTGGCTGCAGTCTTAGCAGTTGCTTCGATTACAGCGTATATGGTCATCAGTGGGACACCGGCATTGTTTCAGGTCGGAATTGGAGAAATACTCTTCGGAAGTGTATGGAAGCCAACCGCTGCAGATCCTTCCTACGGAATCCTATATGTTATATTGACTTCTATAGTCGGTACAGCATTGGCAATTCTGATAGGAGTACCAATTGGGATATTTACGGCAATCTTTCTGGCAGAGACAGCACCAAGGAGAATTGCTCAAATCGTGAAACCGGCAGTAGAACTGTTAGCAGGTATCCCCTCAGTTATTTATGGATTACTGGGAATTCTAATCTTAAATCCGTTGATGTATCAGTTGGAGAGAAAAATATTTGCAGGTTCCCAAACACATCAATTTACGGGTGGAGCCAATCTGATATCAGCAGTGCTGGTACTTGCGGTTATGATACTTCCGACAGTGATTAATGTAAGTGAATCAGCAATTAGAGCGGTTCCGGGACATTTGAAAAGTGCATCCTATGCAGTTGGAGCATCTAAGATACAGACGATATTCAAAGTGATAATCCCTGCTGCAAAATCAGGAATTGTGACAGCAATTGTCCTTGGTGTCGGACGTGCAATCGGGGAAGCAATGGCAATCAGTTTGGTATCAGGCAGTTCTGTTAATCTTCCGTTACCGTTTAACTCAGTTCGATTCTTGACAACAGCAATTGTAAGTGAAATGGGATATGCATCAGATACACACAGAGATGTATTGTTTACAATCGGATTGGTATTGTTTGCATTTATTATGCTGATTAATATTACGCTGACCAAGATACTGAAGCATAGTGACGTGGAGGAAGGCTAATATGGAGGAACAAATCACATGAATGAAGCTTTAAGCATCATAGCAGAGAAAAAAAGAATAAAACCACAGGACGCATTACTCAGTACGCTGATTTATCTAAGCGCGGGTATGTCCATTCTTCTTCTGTTAGGAATTGTTGGTTATGTATTTGTGCGAGGCATCGGAGTGATTGACTGGTCGTTTCTGACAACAGTTCCAAGTTCCCTAAACGGAACTTTCGGAATTGCAGGCAACATTCTTAATACATTGTATATGATTGTTTTGACCTTACTGATTGCAACACCTATCGGAATTGGAGCAGCGGTTTATTTGAATGAATATGCAAAGCCAGGTAAAATCGTTAATTTGATTGAGTTTACAACAGAAACCCTGTCAGGAATCCCGTCCATTATCTTTGGTTTGTTTGGAATGATTTTCTTCGGAAATACACTTGATTTTGGCTATTCCATTTTGACAGGCGCATTGACTATGACACTTATGGTATTGCCGTTGATTACGCGAAATACGCAGGAGGCACTCAAAACGGTGCCCGACAGTTATCGAAGCGGTGCACTTGGAATCGGAGCCACCAAATGGTACATGATACGAACCATTATGCTGCCGTCAGCAATGCCCGGAATTGTAACCGGAGTTATTCTTGCAATCGGAAGAATTGTCGGAGAGTCTGCAGCTCTTCTGTTTACAGCAGGAAGCGGTTATCTGTTACCTCAAAACGCAAAAGGATATCTGGATAAAATCCTGCAACCCGGCGGTACATTGACCATTCAACTGTATTTGAGTATGTCAAAGGCACAGTATGACGCAGCCTTCGGAATTGCATTTGTATTGCTGGTTATTGTCTTAATCATAAACTTCTTAACCAAATACTTTGTGAAAAAATTGGACAGAAACAATCAAGAAAGAAAAGGATAGAACGATGCAGGAAAGCAAAATAGAAATCGAAAAACTGAATTTATTTTACGGTTCCAATCATGCACTGAAAGATGTTGATATGAACATTCGGACAAACGGAATTACAGCATTTATCGGGCCGAGCGGATGCGGCAAATCCACATTTTTAAAGACGCTTAACAGAATGAATGACCTTGTAGACGGCGTGAAAATTAGCGGTACAGTTATGCTTGACGGGGAAAACATTTATGATCCCAAGGTAGACACAACTCTGTTGCGGAAGAAGATAGGAATGGTATTTCAGCAGCCAAATCCATTTCCGATGAGCATCTATGATAATGTGGCATACGGACCGAGAATTCATGGAATTAAATCAAAGACCCAGTTGGATGAAATCGTGGAAGAGAGCCTGAAGGGTGCAGCCATATTTGATGAGGTGAAAGACCGACTGAAGAAATCAGCACTTGGACTTTCGGGCGGTCAGCAACAGAGACTTTGTATCGCACGAGCACTTGCCGTGAAGCCTGAGGTACTTCTTATGGATGAACCGACATCGGCACTTGATCCGATATCCACATTGAAAATCGAGGATTTGATGCAGGAACTGAAGAGCAGATATACCGTGGCAATTGTAACGCACAATATGCAGCAGGCAGCTCGCGTGTCTGATTACACAGCATTTTTCCTGCTTGGTGAAGTTGTGGAATTTGGCGATACTGACACAATATTTACCCGACCGAAGGACAAACGTACCGAGGATTATATTACGGGGCGATTTGGCTGACATACGAAGGATTATATTACAGGTCGATTTGGCTGACATTGTGAACTATTTTATGTATAATATAAGGAGAATGAAATGACAGCAAGAATGAATTTTGAAATGGAACTGGAGCTGCTTCATGACAGAGTGGCGCAGATGGGAAGATATGTAGAACAAAAGATTGACAGCCTGTTCTTTGCATTGGAAAATGAAGATAAAGAACTTGCCACCTCAATTATGTCAGGCGATAGGGTAATTGACGATATGGAGAAAGAAATCGAAGCAAAGTGTCTGTCGTTGATTACCAGGCAACAGCCTGTTGCAAGGGACTTGCGTGTGGTATCCGCAACCCTGAAGGTCGTAACGGATATTGAGCGCATCGGTGACCATGCAGCAGATATTGCAGAACTGGCAGTCAGAAACCAGGGCATTAGCATTTATCATATTTCAAAGCCGATGCCGGAGTTGATTACGGCGGCCAAAGATATGGTACATGACGCAGTGGATGCATTTATCCAAAATGACAGAAGCAGCGCAGCAAAAATTATAGAGACAGATGATATTGTAGATGATTTGTTTAATCAGGCAAAAGACGAGGTCGTGCGGATGTTACGTGGCGAAACAGTGACCGGTACGAAAATAACGGCAGATGAAGCAGAACGCAGAACTGATCCGGATTGTCTTGTAGATGTTTTGATGATTGCAAAGTATCTTGAGAAAATTGGTGACCATGCGGTCAACATATGTGAATGGGCTATTTTCCGCGAGACAGGTTCTATTGATTCGGTGAGACTTCTGTAGTCGAAGAAAATCGTAGGACCGGCATAAAGTGGCCAACTAAGAAAGAAGGGATTTCGTATGGCAAACATATTTGTAATCGAGGATGACGAGAATATCCGAAATTTAATCAAAATGGCATTAGAGGGAAACGGCTATGAGGTGGATGCCTTTGAGACGGCAGAAGAGGCACTTGAACTGATTGAGGAGAAAACCCCTGCACTTGCTATCTTTGATTTGATGCTTCCCGGAATTGACGGATTGGAAGCCATTCGCCGTATTCGCAGAATGTCTAAGGTAAAAGATATGCTGTTACTGATATTGACGGCAAAAGATAAAGAATATGATAAAGTGGTTGGACTGGATTGCGGCGCCGACGACTACATGACCAAGCCGTTCGGAATTATGGAACTGTCAGCCAGAATTCGTTCCCTGCTTCGCAGGATGCCTAAGAAAGAGGAGCATCCGCAGATGCTATCGGTAAACGGTATCGAAATTGATACGGGTGCCAGAGAGGTTTGGGTTGCAGGGCAGAATATTGATTTAACATATCGTGAATTTGAACTGTTGATGTACTTATATAACAACAATCAAAAGGTAGTCAGCAGAGACGAACTTTTGGACAAATTGTGGGGCTACGAGTGCGATGTGGAGACCAGAACGGTGGATATTCATATCGGAACGTTACGCAAGAAACTGGGAGACGAGGGCGCAGAGAGCATTAAGACAATTCGTAATGTCGGCTACCGTTTTGTCTCATTTGATAAATAGTCGGAGGACAATAAGATTATGAAAAGGGCAATGATTCAAAGATTTCTGATTATCATATCGATTACATTGGTGGTATTTGGTGTGATTTCATATATTGTGGCAGGAAGACATTTACTGACGAATACAATGAAGAGTATGCAGCAGACAATTGATGTGGTTGACTACATGCTTGATTACAGCGGTGATATAGATGCGCAGGTGAAAGAATTACAGAGTGAAGCAGTTGGAAGCAACACTAGAATTACCATATTGAAAAATGACGGAAGTGTGGTGGCGGAAACAAATGCCGAAAAGGATACGCTCAGTAATCACGGTGACCGAGAAGAAGTCAGACAGGCTTTTTTAGAGGGCGCCGGATATGCAACTCGTTATTCGGATACGCTGCAGGAAAATATGCTCTACGTAACCAAAATGACGCAAAACGGGGATTACATGGTACGTCTTGCCATTCCCTATAGCGGATTAGGCGATTACATGCGGTTACTGTTACCTTCACTTTTGATTGGTGTGATTTTGCTCTTCATTGTGGCAACCATCGTAGCGGTACGTTTTTCGGATACGGTGACAAAGCCGTTACGTGAAATTGCGGAAGAAATGGTACATATCCGTGGGGATGAGCCGGAGTTTGATTTTAAGACGTATCAATATGAGGAACTGAATATTATTTCTTATACTACGGATCAGTTAATAGCGGAAATCAAGGAGAACATAGATAAAATTGAGTTTGAGAAGAAAATCAGACAGGAGTTTTTTTCAAATGCTTCCCATGAATTAAAGACGCCGATTACATCTGTGAAAGGGTATGCAGAAATTCTACAGAACAATTTGGCTAAAACGCCGGAAGCGCAGGAAGATTGTATCCGAAGAATTATCAAAGAAACGGATAATATGACGAACTTGATTAATGATATTTTGATGATATCGAAACTGGAGACAAAAGATTTGTCTGTGGATATCTCCGAGGTGCGTATGGCACCGCTGTTATCTGAAGTGGCAGAAGCCATTGAACCAATTGCTGCGCAGCATGAAGTAACGTTGCATTTGGATTGTCAGCCGATTGTATGGAATACTTCAGCAAGCCAGATGGAAGAACTGCTCACGAACCTAATGACCAATGCGGTCAAGTATAATCAACCCGGTGGCGATGTGTGGACGACCATTAGCAGCAGCAATGATGAACTTGTGATTGTGGTAAGGGATAACGGTATCGGAATATCCAAGGAAGAACAGGACAGAGTATTTGAACGGTTCTATCGCGTTGATAAGGGACGCAGCAAAAAAATGGGCGGTACAGGACTGGGACTATCAATTGTGAAGCATATTGTCGGATATTATGACGGTGTGGTGGAACTTGAAAGTGAAGAGGGCAAGGGCAGTACGTTTACGGTGAAACTACCGATGAACCAAACGATAAGTTGACAATACAACTAAAAAGTTGTATTCTGTAATTGGATAGAGAAATAAATGGGGTATCTATGAAAATACATAGTTATGAATCGGCAAGTGGAAGAGATTTGATTATGGAATATATTACAGGTCTCACGGAGGAAGAAAAGATAGATGCCTTGTCTGTATTAGAAGATATGGAAAATGGAAAAACGGACTGTCTTACGATGAAACATTGGGATGGAAAGGTCTGGGAGGTATATTTCAGAAAACATAATCGAATATTTTATGTGACAGTTGAAGGGGCAGATATTTATCTCTTGCATGCTTGCAGAAAACAAAAGAATAAAACAGAAAAGAAAGATAAGAATATTGTAATAAAGAGAGCAAAAGAACTCGGGAATTTTTTGCAGAAGTCTTTTATATGATGGGAGGTATTTATATGCCATTTGTTGAAATAAACATAAAGGAAACGATTGAAAAGGAAAAGCAAATAAGTTCAGAATTTGCAAAGGCATGGGACGAAAGCAGAACAGAGTATAAGTTGTTGGCTGAACTGGTTCAACTTCGCAAAGAAAAGAATATGACGCAGAGAGAACTAGCGCAACTCACAGGAAATAAGCAACAGGTGATTTCGCGTATAGAAAAGAGAGAAAACAGTCCTACATTGAAGACGTTTTGTAGTTTGTTAAATACGTTGGGGTATGATTTGCAGATTATAAAAAGATAATGCTAGACAATATTAATGTTTTGACGAAAGGCAATCGGCAAGTAACCGAGTTGCCTTTATTTTTTATGGTTTGAATATCGTAGGGCATTGCCTTATAATAGAGACAGACATTGAAAATGAGGTAAATGAAATGATTGTTACGGTCACGATGAATCCTGCACTGGACAAGACAGCGGAGTTGGACAAATTTGAACATGCATCACTCAATCGACTGAAACATGTGGAAGTTGACCCGGGTGGAAAAGGAATTAATGTGTCAAAAACATTAATGAGTTTTGGTATGCAGTCGATAGCAACAGGTTTTTTGGGTGGCAATACCGGACGGTATATAGAAGAAATGCTGCAAAAGCAGGGTATTCAGACGGATTTTGTTTATGTAGACAGTGAGACACGTACCAATATGAAGGTGGTTGAACCACATGGCATATTGACGGAATTAAATGAGCCGGGACCGACTGTAGGCGAAGAAGCAATTCATGCACTGAAGCATAAATTGCAAGAAATAGCAGGACCGGAAGTGCTTTTTGTGTTGTCGGGTAGTGTGCCGGCGGGGACAGACTCGATGATTTATGCGGATATCATTCGATGCGTTAAGAACAAAGGGGCAAAGGTTTTACTGGATGCAGACGGACCTCTTTTTGAACATGCACTGGTGGCACAGCCTGACATCATCAAACCGAATAGATTTGAACTGGAACAGTATTTTCAGGTGACGACGAAGTTGTCGGAACAGGAGATTGTTTCGTATGCGAAGAAACTGCGGGACAAAGGGATTGGCATGGTTGCAGTTACACTGGGTGGTGAGGGCGCAATTTTTATTTTACAGGATAAAATTGTGCGGGCAGATGGATTACAGGTGGAAGCGCATTCTACAGTAGGTGCAGGTGATGCGATGGTGGCAGCACTTGCATATGGAATAGATAAGAAACTGGATGACGAAACTTGTATCAGACTTGCAATGGCAACATCCGCAGGTGCTGTAATGACAGTTGGAACAAAACCACCAACATGGGAGCAGATAAAAGAGTTGGAGTCAAAAGTCAAAATGACAGAGTTTGAGTAAGTGAGACGGATAGGATATATTTAGTGGATAGAATGGGAGAACAGATAGTGGTTCAAACAGGGATGAAGCGAATTAAAGTGGACAAGACGGACTCATCAGGTATCGTTATGGGACGTGTTTTTATTGTGCATAAAATGCCTCAACTCATTCCGGACACATATGCAATTACCGAAGAAGAAAGAAATTTAGAAATACAGAAAATAGAGCGGGCAATACAAGATGTCAGCAGTGAGTTAGAGTTAGAAAAAACAGCGCTGGGAACGGATGAAGTGTCATCAAAGAAAGTGGTCAATGAAATTTTGTCCACACATCAGATGATTGTCAATGACGTTGGATTTGCAAAAAAAATCAAAAGTATAATTCTAAATCATCATAGAAATGCACAGCAGGCACTTGAGGAATGCTGCAATGAACTTTGTGAGGTGTTTCGGACAAGTGACAACAGTTATATGAGTGAACGAGATACAGATATTGATGATATCTGTAGTCGACTGATGCACAAGTTGAAAGGGAGCGAGAACAACCCATTTGCCACTTTGCAGACACCTGCCATATTAGTTGCAGAAGAATTGGCACCATCGGATATCTGCAAAATGAATCGAGAACTTGTACTTGGTTTCATTACAAAGGAAGGCAGTATTTCTGGGCATGTGTCAATCATTGCAAAGAACATGGAAATTCCGGCTCTGGTGGGAGTAGAAGAAATTCTGGATGTTGTCACGCCGGACAGTTTTGTAATTATGGACGCACATGCAGGAATTATTTTGATTGATCCGGATGATGCAACGGTTGCACATTATCAGGCAATACAAAAAGAAGTTGAAGAAGAGAAGAAAAGGACTGAAAAAGTTCTGAAAGAGCTTGCAAAAGAACTGACAGCAGAGGACTTAGATGTACATCAGCCGATGCTGACAAAGGATGGAAGGACAATCAAGATACACGCCAATGTAGGAAGCATTCAGGAAATTAAGACGGCTTTGACACATGGTGTGACTGGAGTTGGATTGTTTCGGACGGAAATATTATATATGGAGCATACACATTTTCCGACAGAGGATGAACAGTTTCAAGTTTATCAAGAAGCAGCAATGCTGTGCGGAGCCGGAGTAACCATTCGTACATTGGATATCGGTGGTGATAAAACGCTTGACTATTTTCCAATCGCTCAAGAGGCACCAAATTTCGCTGAGTTGAGAGGAATTCGTATTTCGCTTGGTATGCAGGAAATATTCAAAGAGCAGATAAAAGCGATTCTGCGGGCGGGAGCATACGGGATAGTACGTATGTTATTGCCGATGGTTGTTTCACGAGAGGAAATAGAGGAAAGCATCAGATTAATAGAAGTTTGTAAAGCAGAACTTAGGGAGAGAGCGGTGCCATATGATAATGAAATGAAAATCGGTATCATGATTGAAACGCCGGAGGCGGTCAGAGAGGTAAGACAATTTGCCAAAATGGTTGATTTCTTTAGTATCGGAACGAATGATTTGACACAGTATATTCTTATGGCAGAACGCGGAAACAGGGAAAGTGTGAACCGATATGAACAGGGACACCCGTCAGTGCTTGCAGCGATTGAACAGACTATAGAGGCGGCACGTGCAGAAAGGATTTCGGTTGGCATGTGCGGTGAATTGGCAGGAGATGCCGATTATACGGAACGACTTCTCGACATGGGGCTGGATGAATTGAGTATGGCATCATCCAAGACCGTACAAATTAGAAATATTATCAAACATAAATTAACGATATAATTGTGGCAGCGTGATGAGAAGAACTCCTTCGTCCGCTGCTTTTGCTTTCAAGACATCTGTAAACCCACTGCGGTTGATGAGACAATAGTGACGTGTGGAAACCATTTTTACTGCTTCACTTTTTTTCATTAAATCATGCAGGTCGCTGACATCCATTGGACGACCGCTTGTATATTGCAGTGTACCAAACAGACCATGCTCATTTTCGATATCGGTGGCAAGCAAGTCAATTTTGTTTTGTTCATCCTTGCCCCAGAAACAGCCGATGTTGTGAATTTGAAATGGAACAAAGGAGCAGTATTTTACCAGATATTCCTTGGCAATGTCGTAGAAGATGTCTTCCATGTATGCCGGCAAATGGTCTTCTACAGCAGTGAGATACGACAGGAAAATACGACCGGAAGCAATATGCGACATATTGGCAGGTACAAAACGATACCAAAACCGGAACATATAGTCAGATATTTGATAGAAACTCTTTTTGCGGTCACGAGAGGCAACCGGTGTCTCTTTTTCGATGATATCCATGGAAGCAAGTGCCTTCAGATATTTGACACACAGACCTGTCTCCAGACCGGCACGTTCCGCGATTTCATTCAGTCGAACCGAACCATTTGCAATGGCAGTCAAAATAGCATTATAAGTAGTCAATTCACGCAATTCCTGCTTCATAATCATGGACGGTGTCTCTGCAAACAAAGCATTGCGCAGGAAAAATGCGGACATTATATTACTCTTAATGTCTGCTTTTGCATCCAATTTCTCCAGATAATAGGGAATACCACCGGTAATGCCGTAGACCAAAGCCTTATCCTCAGGTGTATAATCAGGAAAGAATTGAGCGGTTTCCTTGTAATCAAACGGTTCCAGCTTCAATGCGACAGAGTACAGTCCGTATAGTGGACTCTTTGATGACATCATTGTATCTGTCATAAAGTTCAGAGAAGCATCTGCAAGAATCAGAAACAGGTTGGTGGCTGCAAACTCATGTTCCACGAAACGCTGTAACAATTTTAAGATATCTGGTGAACTGCGATACAAGTTAGAAAAATTATCAATGACCAGCAGAACGCGCTCCTTTTGTGCAAAGGTATCTATATTTTGCAATATGGTTTCGAAATCATCAAAAACGGGTATCGTATGCGTAGCGGGAGAGATGCAGGAAAAGAGTGCCTTGGAAAATGAAGCAAGGTTGTCACTTTCTGTGGAAGGCAATGCCGAGAAGAAGATGGTCTTCTTTCCCTTTGAAAATTCTGCAATCAAAGAGGTTTTTCCTACGTATTTTTTGCCATAAATAAGTGCACAGGCAAAAGAATTTGCATTCCATAAGGAATGAAGGGTGTTTAATTCGTTTTCTCGTCCGATAAACATAATGGATACTCCTTTGTAAGGCAAAAATTGAAACATTTACTGTATTATGATATAGTTAGTATACTAGGGAAAAGGATGGTTTGTCAATGCAACAAGTACCATATGAGGAATATGCAAAACTGAAAGAGCAATATGAAGAAGCGGTGACGCGTCTGGATATCTTGTTAAACAATATTCCGGGAGGCGTATTTAGTTATGATGTGGAAACGGGAAAGTTTGATTTTATCGGCAAAGGCCTGCTTGCGCTCTTTCATTGTGATGAGGAAACATTCAAGGAACATTTTTATAATTCTTTTGATTTAATGGTCTTTAAAGCGGACCGAAAGATGATTAAGGAACAGATTGGAACGCAGATGGAATTCTTTCATTCCGTAGAAGTCACTTACCGTGTACAGGATTTCATGAATGATCATCAATTTATTTGGCTGTTACATAAAGCGCATCTGGTGAAACATAAAGACGGCAGGGAATTCTTTTTTGTTGTGGTCAGCGATGTGACGGAGCAACGTCTGGTACAGAGCGAGATGCAGCATGTTAATGAAAAACTCTATATTGAGACGGAGCGTTACAAACTGATTGAGGAAGCTATTGAGGAGATACAATTCGATTATGATGTACAGGCTGACAGAGCAACATTTTCCATGAAGGACGAAAATGGCAATCGCAAAGCAGTTGAACAATTTATGAAGCAGAATGTCATTCGGCAGAGTGTACATCCTGAGGATTACGACGTGGCAAATTCGCATTTAATCAAGGCATTGCTCGTTCCGGTAAAGGATGTATTGGAGTATCGAAGCCGTCTGCTTAATCATGAATATATTTGGTTTCGTATGAATTATGCAAGTTTTGCGGATGAAAATGGTGTGGTTATCCGTGTGGTTGGTATTCTGAAGGATATTACGGAGGAACGTGCCGCCAAGGAAGTGATGAAGCAGAAGATTAGAACGGACCAGATGACCGGTATCTTGAACAAGGTTTCCACACAGAATGCGATTGAAGATTATCTGCAGGAGTGTAAGCCACTTGCAGGTGCAGGGATGAAGAATGGGGTGCCGACACAGGCCCTACTTGCGATTGATACGGATAATTTTAAGAATGTGAATGATACACTGGGTCATATGTATGGCGATGATGTCATCAAATTTGTGGCAAAAACTCTGTCAAATACCTTCAAGGAAAATGATATTGTAGGTCGTACCGGTGGTGATGAATTCATGGTATTGATGAAAAATGCAACACCGGAGGTAGTTGAGGAACGTGCCGGTGCATTGAATAAAGTGATGAACAGGGATTTTGCAAAGGACGGAAAAAAGGTGCACATCAGTTGTAGCATTGGGATTGCTTATTATAGTGCACAGACATCAGATTATGAGTCTCTTTTTGCCTGTGCGGATGCTGCCTTATATCAGGCAAAGGAAGCCGGTAAGAATTGTTTCCGTGTATATGTGGAAACGTAAATTGTTTGTATATTTCAATAAAATAGTAAAATATTTGTTCAAAATAGCGCATTTTTCTTCGGGGGGGGGTAAAATGTCAATCAATATAAAAGAAATGCTAAAATACTCTGAAAAGGTTGAAGGTTGTTAAAAAATGTTATATAATGGGTTAGATAAGTAATGAGTATGCAATGGGAGATATAGGTCTGAATGAGGGAAAATGACATAATAGGCGAAAGTGAGGAAGCAACATGGAAAGCAAGAAGATATTGATTGTGGATGATGTTGAAGTTAACAGAGCAGTTGTTAAGGAAATTTTTTAAAACGATTATTCAATCTTGGAGGCGGAAGATGGAGAAGAAGCCCTGGCTTTGATTGAGAGGTATAAGGAAGAACTTGCAGTGATACTGCTGGATGTGATTATGCCGAAGTTAGACGGCTTAGGCGTTGTAGAAGCATTAAAGGCAAAGGGTCTCATGGAACGGATTCCGGTTATTATGATTACCGAGGACGGTTCGTGGGAATCAAGAGACAAGGGGTATACGCTGGGCGTAGCCGATATCATACGTAAGCCGATTGAGCCGAGTGTGACAAAGAAGCGTATTCAGAATATGATTTCTCTGTTTAGTCATCAGAACAAAATGGAGAAACTGGTGGAAGAGCAGACACATAAATTAATGGAACAGGCAAGAATGCTGAATGCTATTAATAATAGAGTTATTGATACTTTGGGTACGGTAGTTGAGTTCAGAAGTATGGAGTCCGGTGTCCATGTATTCAGAATTAAGTTTTATACAAAGATATTAGCGGAATGTGTTATGAAATATTATCCGGAGTACGGTCTGACACAGGAAACGGTGGATACGATTACTTCTGCATCATCACTGCATGATGTTGGAAAGATATCTATTCCGGACAGTGTATTGTTAAAGCCCGGACGTTTGACAGACGACGAGTTTGATTTGATGAAGACACACTCTATGCGTGGAAGCGAAGTCATTATGGCAATTGCACCGGTGGAAGGTTCAGAGTTCTTTGATTGCGCCAATGATATTGCAAAGTATCATCATGAGCGTTTTGACGGAAGAGGTTATCCGTGCAAGCTGGTGGGTGATGATATTCCGATTTCGGCACAGATTGTATCTATTGCAGATGTATATGATGCATTGACACATGAGCGTTGCTATAAGGCAGCATTTGCACCAGATGTGGCATATCAAATGATTATGAATGGAGAATGCGGTACCTTTAATCCGAAGTTGTTGGATTGCTTTACAAAAGCAAGGAAGGAATTTGAAGATTTCTTGGCCAAAGAAGAATAACGGAATTGAAGATAGGATAGATACGATAAGCAAAAGACAGAGTTTCCAATTGTGGGAACTCTGTCTTTTATGAATAGTTTGTAATACAAATGCAAATATTTCAAAATAGATGTTGACAAATCTGGTTCATATGTTATAGTTGATGTAGAACAAGTGCGATAGGATAAGGAGGCGATATTATGAATATTAATAAATTTACACAAAAATCAATCGAGGCAGTGAATGCTTGCGAGAAGTTGGCATATGAATTCGGCAATCAGGAGATTGAACAGGAGCACTTGCTGTATGCATTGCTGCAGCAGGATGATAGTTTGATTTTGAAACTGATTGAAAAAATGGAAATTAATAAGGAACATTTTCTGGATCATGTACAAAAGCAATTGGAAAAGCGCGTGAAGGTACAGGGAGGACAGGTCTATATTGGGCAGCAGTTAAATAAAGCCCTTATTCATGCAGAAGACGAAGCAAAGCAAATGGGCGATGAATATGTGTCTGTAGAGCATCTGTTTCTGTCACTGCTGAAGTATCCGAATGAGGCATTAAAGGGGCTATGGAAAGAGTATGGAATTAGTCGTGAACGCTTTTTGCAGGCGCTATCTACGGTAAGAGGCAATCAGCGTGTGACAAGTGATAATCCGGAAGCAACCTATGACACACTTGGCAAATACGGACAGGACCTGGTGGAGAAAGCGCGTGACCAGAAGCTTGATCCGGTTATCGGGCGAGACAATGAAATTCGTAATATTATCCGTATTCTATCCAGAAAGACCAAGAATAATCCGGTGCTAATCGGTGAGCCGGGTGTTGGTAAAACTGCAGTTGTAGAGGGATTGGCACAGCGTATTGTACGTGGTGATGTGCCGGAAGGATTGAAGAATAAGAAGATATTTTCATTGAATATGGGTGCGCTTGTTGCAGGTGCTAAGTATCGTGGCGAGTTTGAGGAGCGTTTGAAGGCTGTGCTGGAAGACGTGAAGAATTCTGACGGACAAATTATTTTGTTTATCGATGAATTACACTTGATTGTCGGTGCAGGTAAGACTGACGGTGCCATGGATGCCGGCAATATGTTAAAGCCGATGTTGGCGCGTGGTGAATTGCATTGTATCGGTGCAACAACATTGGATGAATATCGGATGTATATCGAAAAGGATGCTGCGTTGGAGAGACGTTTTCAACCGGTTATGGTAGATGAACCGACTGTAGAGGATACCATCTCGATTTTGCGCGGACTGAAAGAACGTTATCAGGACTTTCATAAAGTACAGATTATGGACTCTGCTTTGGTTTCAGCAGCAATATTGTCAAATAGATATATTTCCGACAGATTTTTACCGGACAAGGCAATTGATTTGGTGGATGAAGCCTGTGCTTTGATTAAGACAGAGAAGGATTCCATGCCTGCAGAATTGGATGAGTTACAGCGAAAAGTGACGCAAATGACGATTGAAGAAGCAGCATTAAAAAAAGAGACTGATAAATTAAGCATGGAACGTCTTGCCGAGCTACAGAAAGAACTTGCGGACATGAATGAAGAATTGAGCAGCAAAAAAGTGCAGTGGGAAAATGAAAAGAATGTCCTTGATAAGGTGAGTGGAATTCGTGCGGAGATTACTGAAAAAACCGACCAATTGGAAAAGGCAACCCGTGAAGGAGATTACGAGCTGGCAGGGCAACTGCTAAACAGTGATATTCCGAAACTTAAACAGCAGTTAGAGATTGAAGAACGCAGAATCAAATCAGAGGAATTAACATTGGTACATGAGAGCGTATCCGATGAAGAAATTGCCAAAATCATCTCTCGCTGGACGGGCATTCCGATTACGAAGTTGACGGAAAGTGAAAGAAGCAAAACGCTGCATTTGGATGATGAACTGCATAAGAGAGTCATCGGACAGGATGAGGCTGTGACAAGGGTTACAGAAGCCATCATTCGTTCCAAAGCAGGAATTAAAGACCCTGAAAAGCCAATCGGTTCATTCTTATTCTTGGGACCAACCGGTGTCGGTAAAACTGAATTGGCAAAAGCATTGGCGGCAAGCTTGTTTGATGATGAGCAGAATATGGTGCGAATTGATATGAGTGAATATATGGAGAAATTTGCGGTATCCCGCTTGATCGGAGCACCTCCCGGATATGTAGGGTATGAAGAAGGAGGGCAATTGACCGAAGCAGTCAGGAGAAAACCATATTCCGTTGTGCTGTTTGATGAGATTGAAAAAGCGCATCCGGATGTGTTTAATGTATTGTTACAGGTATTGGATGACGGACGTATTACTGATTCACAGGGCAGAACCGTGGACTTTAAAAATACTATTTTAATTATGACATCCAACATTGGTTCACAATATTTGTTGGAAGGAATTGATGATAACGGTGTGATTACAGAAGAGACGCAGAAGCTTGTGTATGCTGAATTGCAGGCACATTTCAGACCTGAATTTTTGAATCGACTCGATGAGTCAATACTGTTCAAGCCGTTGACAAAAGACAACATCGGTGGCATCATTAAACTGCTGATTGCAGAATTAAATGACAGAATAGCAGACAGAAATCTGAGCATTCTATTATCAAAAGAAGCAGAAGAATTTATTGTAGATGCAGGTTATGATCCGGTATACGGCGCAAGACCGTTAAAACGGTATTTGCAAAAGAACGTAGAGACGCTGGTTGCTAAAAAGATTTTGTCGGATGAATTGGAAGACGGTCAGACCATTACGATTGATGTGCAAAATGATGAATTGGTTGCGAAGTAGTCGAAAAGAGGTCAAATGAAAAATTATAAAATGATACTGCAATACGAGGGTACACGTTACCAAGGTTGGCAGAAGCAAGTTTCAACAAGCAATACCATACAAGGCAAACTAGAGGATATCCTGTCAAAAATGGCAGGATATCCGGTTGAAATTCAAGGCTCCGGAAGAACCGATGCAGGCGTACATGCGCTGCGACAGGTGGCAAATTTTAAACTGCGGGATACAGCTTCAGACAAGCAGGAGACTTCAGAAAGGCAGAAGGCACTACCTGCGCGAGTGGAAGCAGAAGACATCAGAAGTTATGTAAACCAATATCTCCCGGAAGATATACGTGTACTGGAAGTCGAGGAAGTGCCGGAGCGTTTTCACAGCCGTTTGAATGCCAAAGAAAAGATATATTGCTATCGCATTCATCATGCTGAAGTTGTGGATGTATTTACAAGAAGATATACTTATCATTATCCGCAACATTTGAACCTTAAGGCAATGCGCGGAGCAGCCAAACAACTATGCGGAACACATGATTTCAAAGCATTTTGTACGAAGAAAAAATTGAAAAAATCAACGATTCGCACTATTTATGAAATAAAGATTGATGAGTGCGGTGATGAAATCAGAATTACATATCGGGGTGATGGTTTTCTCTATCATATGGTACGTATCATGACCGGAACATTGTTAGAAATCGGTTCGGGCACGCGCGAAATACAGGATATACAAAGGATTTTTGATGCCGGTATACGTGAAGAAGCAGGCGAATTAGTACCAGGATGCGGACTGGCATTAGTGGATGTGATCTACTGAATAAATTCTCCGACACAGGTTAAACTATTAGTGAATTGCTTTTAATTCATAGTTCAATTCATTAATATGTGAAGGAGGTATCAGCATGAAAGGCTTGGATTATACGGCTTTGGTTATTGTAATCATCGGTGCAATTAATTGGGGACTGATTGGTTTATTCAATTTTAATCTGGTAGGCTTCATTTTTGGCGATATGTCGTGGTTTTCAAGGATTATTTATACACTGGTCGGAATTTGTGGGCTTTATACAATCACATTCTTCGGGAGGATTGCGAACAAAGGCGAAGCGTAAGAGAATAAAGGTTTTTGCAAAACAGCCCTTGGCAGAGGATGCCAGGGGTTTTGTTTATGTCCCGGTGGTATGCCATATCTCGCAAATGCATATAATAAGAACATCAAAAAGAAGAGGTGTTCAAATATGGGTATTTCCAGATATTTTGCAGGCGGTAATACGGCTGATAGATTTGTGAGTTTCTTTCCGTATATTCTTCCCGCAACAAAATGTAATCATATGTATTATATCAAGGGCGGTCCCGGTGTTGGGAAGAGCAGTATGATGAGGCAGATTGGGGAATTAATGGAACTGAAAGGTTATACGGTTGAGTACTTTGACTGTTCCGGAGATCCTGACAGTATCGATGGCATCACAATATCAACTACTGACCGGAATGGTCAAAATGTCAAAATAGGCTTTATTGATGCAACAGCACCGCATTCTTACGACCCGGTGGTTCCCGGGGCGCGAGACACGCTGATTAGTTTGGGAGATTATCTGGACGAGGTGGCATTAGAGCCATATCAAAATGAAATTCAGGGACTGGTAAATAAGTGCAGTGCTATTTACAGACAGTGTTATGCTTATCTGAATGCGGCGGGTTCTGTGTTGAGGACGTGTCAGCAATATGAGTGGAACGACAGAGCGGTCAGAGCATTTGCAAATGAGTTGTTGCTAAAATATGTGGTACAGGAGCGGGAATCACAGGAGAATATGAGCGAGAATACATTATCAACTACCGACAAAATGGCAGCACCTCGGCATCTATTTGCTGAGGCATACACCCACAAAGGTTTTATCAGTCACTTGGAGTCATTGCCGTGTGTGGAGACCATTGCATTTGATGTACCGATTGGACAGAGTGCAGACAAATTACTGAGTGCGTTGTTGGATGAAATGTTAATGAGGGGAATAGAGGTTATTGCACTTCATGAGCCGCTTCGACCGGCACTGTTGGCACATCTTTATCTTCCGAAGCAGGAGATTCTATTTACAAGCAGTCCTGCCTATCGTGATAAGATATCACTAAAAGACTTATGTCAACCAAACGCGAACGTGAAGGGAAGTATTTGTGACGCAGAAACATTTGACGCAGAAGCGTTCAATGCAGAATTATATGAACAGTTAATTGAACAGGCAATTCAACAACTGCGCCATGCAAAGGCTGCACACGATGAGTTGGAAACATACTATGTGAAAAATATGGATTTTGAAAATTGGCAGAAGAAACTTGATGACATCCTTCAGGAGATTTATAATCAGATTGGAAGGTGAGGAAGGCAAGCATGAATACATTTGATAAAATATATGAAGTCGTAAAAAGGATACCAAAAGGGCAAGTGGCGACCTATGGTCAGGTCGCAACACTTGCCGGAAACAGCAGATGGTCACGTGTTGTTGGATATGCGTTGCATGCCAATCCAAGTGAACATGAAATTCCATGTTACCGCGTAGTTTCAAAAGGCGGCTATGTTGCAGATTCCTTTGCATTTGGCGGTGCCAACGTACAACGCGAATTGTTGGAGGCAGACGGAGTCGAATTTGAGGACGGACATGTAATCATGGAAAAATTCCAATGGGACACGCCATTTTATTAGTCGTGCGGTAAATCACTATTTCTTCTGAAACACAGACTTTGGTTGCTTACAGATAGGGCAGACGTAATCCTCAGGCAGTTCCTCAAAAGGAATGTCACCGTCATATTCATATCCGCATACACTGCATTTCCATATTTCTTTTACAGCGACGTCTTGTGCGACACTCTCTTTTGTTTCGGCAGTTATATCCTCTTCGGGGATATAGGTCGGAGCATTCTTGGGACTCTTGCCTTTGACTACCTTATGATAGTAAGCGTAAGTCATTGGTTCTGTACTTCCAATGATATCTCCGTCAACCAACTCACCAATGAAAATAGTGTGTGTTGACGTTTCAGTTGAGCCAATCACATTGAATACCATATATCCACAGGAATCAGGCACAATTGGCATACCTTCTTTGGCTTCGTAAGCAACGTCGGCAAATTTGTCTACTGTTTTGCCTGATTGAAAACCGAAGGTACCAATTAGACCCGGATCACTGTCTACAGATAAGATAGATACTGCAAACTTGCCGGAATTCACAATACAGGAATTTGTATAATTATCATGATTCATACTCAATGCGACTGTGACAGGAGAAGAAGTAATCTGCATAATGCTGTTGGCAATACAGCCGGTTGGACGATCGCCGTCCATTGTGGAAATGATATAAACACCATAAGAAATGTTGCGCAATACGTTTGTATTCATAATATACTCCTTTCAAAGAAAACGATAATGCTTACTGTTATTATTTATTTTATATCAAGTGAACTAGATTGTCAAATGAGATTATATAAATTATTCCATATATTATTCAGGTAAAAAAAGAACATTCATAAAAATGAATGTCCTTTTCGAAAACTATTCTCCTGTTTGCAATCCTTTCGCGACCTCTTTTTGTTCATGATTAAATTCAGCAGCATTCTTTATTTCCGTGCGGGAAGCCTTCACATGTTCTGTGGGTTGATTTACAACCACCTGCGGGAACGGGATGCTGATGTTGTGCTTATCAAAGAGCAACAGTATTTCACGGTTTAAGTCTCTGGACAATTGTATTCTGTCAGACTCCAGACATTGCGCCAGAATACGAATATCCACGCTGTGGTCACCTAATGAGATAACACCTTTATAGTAAGGACCTTCTGCAATTTCAGGAATACGTTGTTTGAAATGAGGCAATTCTTTTTTGAGCAGCGCTTCTACCTTTTCAAGTGATTCGCCGTATTCAATTCCGACATCACAGAATGCATAGGAATACTTCTTGGTCATGTTAATAACTCCGGTAATAGAAGAGTTATTAAAGACCTTGATATTTTGACTTGCGTCTTCTATTTTCGTGGAACGAATACCAATCTCCAATACAGTACCGCGCCAATCACCAATGGTGACGATATCGCCAACGCGGAATTCACCTTCAAATACAATGAAAATACCGGCAAGAATATCACTAATCAGGGACTGTGCTCCAAGACCAACAACCAATGTCAAAATTCCGGCAGAGGCAAGCAGTGTAGAAGCTTGTATCCCGAGGAAATTCAGACAATAGAAGAGAGTTCCGATGACAGAAGTATATTTGATAAAGTTATTGAACAGTCGTCCGATTGTCTCTGCTCTTGAACCGAAATTCATGGAAACAGCAGAAATCATCTTGGTCAAAATACTTGCAATCACAGCTACTTCAACAATGGTCAATAAAATGTAGGAGAAGGAAAATATATTGGGTCCCTGCGCCCACTTTTTGTTGACAATATAGGAAAAGATGGAACTCTGGTCATAAGAATTTCTTTGGATATACGAATAGGCAACAATCAGGATACCGATGACACCCACCAAAATACTGATGATTTTCTGGAGTTTCTGCTCAGCGTTTCGTTCTTTCCAAGGGATGTCCTTGGGATATTCCCATCTGCTGGCAGCCGATTGGACTTTGCGAACCGAATTGATTTTGTCTGTATCGGTTTCAGCGACAGGTGCAGAGTCATATCTTCCAATCAGAAACAGTGAGGAGATGATTGACAGTGCAATCAGACTTGCCAATGTGACTAAAAGTGCCATAATCAGGCGCCCTTTCGTGATGGCAGCCAAAGGAACCGCAACATAAATAATATTGTTTTCATATTCCATGGAATTGACGAAGCATTCCTGTCCGTCAATGGTCTGATAACCTCTGTAGCCATCGTCATAAGCGGCATCTGTTAATCCATGCAATGAACCGACATCGCCGATACTGTGTTTTCTGGGGTAGTAGATTAGGGTCTGATCCGATGCGTTAACCGCAAATGTAAAGCCCTCATTTTCCACAGCAATATTATCCAGTACATAGTCAAGCTGGTAAGTAGCAAGTCTTGCTTTCAGCGTCTGCGGCGAAATGCCGAGTTGTACAAGACCGGGAGCATCAAGGCGTGCGGTTCCGGTATATTGGATATAGTTTTGTGCCGCTGTTTCATCAATCACAGCCTCCTGCACAAGTGTGTCTTCATAACCATTGATGATATTCCAGAATTCATAGGAAGGCTCTTTGGAACTCTTACTCAGTGTGAAATCCTTAAAGACGGTATTGGTTGCAACAGTTGCGCCATTGGCATCAAAGATATAGATAGAGTCAATCTGTGCACGGCGGGCAAGTGTTTTGAGTTTATTCGAGTCAACCAAAGAGGGGTCTTCTTTTAATAAAAAGGCAATATTTTGGGCACGTTTTGCGTATTCGTCCTTATATTCCTGTGTCAGTATCTCACGCTTTTCTTCATTTTCATCCAGAATGGCAACGATGTGCTCAAGCTTCTGATCTGAATGGATAGATTGTGCTGATAGTGCTGCAAGTGACTGCATATAATACGAAATGACAAATATGAGAAGCAGGCCAATCAATAGAATTTGTTTGGTTTTTTTCCATATGGTCTTATTAAAATAGTATTTCCTAAACAGGTGTGAGTATTCCATTACAGTATATTCAGCCAAAGAAGCATCGGCGCGTTCTGCGCGGACACAGTAAATAAATGCAATGACGAGACTGATGACAATTGCAAAAACTGCCAGAGCAATTCCCACCATCATGAAGTCGGAAGCATCATTTTCAGATTTGGGAACCACAGCCATATAGGTCATGTTTTTGTCAGAGGTTTCACTCAGACAATGATAAGAAGAAAGGTTCAGAGAGGTTACATTCTGACCAATCAGACTTTCAGTCGGATGAAAGAGAATTTCACCGGTGGTGGCATCCAGGGCAATCATGAAGCCGTTTGTGCCGACACGTATGGTATGTAATGAATTATAAGGAGAGAGAATATCTGCTTGTGTATTTAAAAGGTCAGTACAATTTCTGCCAATCACCAAGCGCATGCCATGTGAAATATACGAATAGTAATATCTGGTATGTTCTATCGTTAGAGGAGTACCGTCTTGAAGGAGTGGCTCAAGTTTTTTCATGTGTTCGGCACTCTGCGGAAGGGCTGAATTGGTTGAAATGACATTTTGTTCATCATCCAAAATATAAAGTTCTTTTAGCCCCCATTGACTTGCCATTGCAGAGACATTCGCGGTATCATCTTGATTGTTTTCATAATAATAGGCAAGCGTATCTGCCGCTGCCTGACTAAATCTGTCGTAGCGGTAGAGATAGGCATCTGCTTCTTCGGCATGCAAATCCATGCGGTGCATTGCCAGTTCAATCTTAGACATCGAGTTTGCATTCTGTCGCGCATTTGAGAATTGAGTCTGGGCATAGGACAATATAAAATAAAGAATAATCAGGCCCAAGATTTCAAACAGGATATCAATTCCGAGTTTTTTCATTCGTTCTTTTCTGGTGTTTATCGTCTGGCTCTCCCTTAAATGCTTTTTTTTAGTATAACATAAAGATAGGTTATTTGAGAATGAAAAAAAGAAAGGCATCCATTTTACAGGATACCTTTCAGGGAAGGGGAGATTTATGGCGAAGTAACCATAAATCGCGAAAATGAAGTTAAGACCTTATTTAACAGTCACCTTAAATGCCGGAAGGGATGCCTCATTAAGCGCTCCGAAACATTTGTGTGAGGTTGTGATATTGCCGGCTGTATTGGTTGCAGTCAGCTCAAATATCTTTTCAGCTTTTGTATTGTAAATCTCGCAGGTTGCTGTTTTGCCTTCTGCAAGTTGGTAAATGACGAATTCCGTATTTGCCAGATAATCATACTCGAAATCACGCTCGAAATTACCGTATGCAACAATGCTGTTCGGCTTTGCAAGAATCGGCATCTCCATGTAGTTACAGGTGTGTTTGTACCATTTTCCGGCTTCATATTGTTTGCCTGTAATGATATCTGTCCATAACTCAGGTGCAGTTGCGTCGCCACTTAGCGGCACATAATATTCAGCGATACCGTCTTCGTTCAAAATAGGAGCAACCAACAGATTGTCACCAAACATATACTGACGGTCAAGCGGAAGACAAGTTGGGTCATTGGCATAATCGAGTACCATTGCACGCATCATCGGAATACCTGTTTCATGAGTCTTAATTGCCTGTGAGAACAGGTACGGCATTAAGCGTCCTTTTAATTTGGTGAAGAAGCGCAGAACATCGCAGGATTCTTCATCAAAGAGCCATGGCACACGATAAGAACTGCTTCCGTGTAATCTGGAGTGTGAGGAGAGCAAACCAAATGCTGCCCATCTCTTATAGATGTCAGGGGTTGCTGTTGCCTCAAAGCCTGAGATATCATGGCTGAAATAACCGAAACCGGATAAGCACAGAGAAAGACCTCCGCGAATGGTTTCTGCCATGGAACTGTATTCTGCAGAGCAGTCACCGCCCCAATGTACAGGGAATTGCTGACCACCTGCCGTTGCACTGCGGGCAAATAAGCAGGCTTGATTCTTTCCATAATATTCTTCCAATACGCCAAATACGCATTTGTTATAGATAAATGTATAGTAGTTATGCATCTTAATCGGATCGGAACCGTCATAATATACGACATCCTTGGTCGGAATACGTTCTGCAAAGTCTGTCTTGAAACAGTCAACACCCATATCACAAAGTGCACGCAGTTTGTCTGTGTACCATTTGCAAGCCTCAGGATTGGTAAAGTCAACAATAGCAAGACCCGGCTGCCACAAATCACATTGAAATACGCTTCCGTCGGTTCTCTTAATGAAATATCCACCCTTCAGACCCTCATCAAACAGTGCGGAACGCTGTGCAACATATGGATTAATCCATACACAAGAATGAAGTCCTTTTTCTTTTAAGCGTGCCAGCATTGCCTTTGGATCCGGGAATTGTTCCAAGTTCCACTGCATATTACAGAGTTCATATTCTTTCATCCAGAAGCAGTCAAAGTGGAATACCTGCAACGGAATGTCTCTGTCTGCCATGCCGTCAATAAAGGAAGTAATTGTTTCTTCGTTATAAGTGGTCGTAAAGGAAGTCGTTAACCACAAACCAAAGGTATAGGCAGGCGGAAGAGCCGGCTTTCCAGTTAAATCGGTATAGAGTTTTAAAGTATCGGCAATGTTGTCAGAGCCGAATACATAATATTCAAGTTCTTCGCCCTGTACGCAGAAGGCAACCTTTGAAACAGTGTCTGAAGCTACTTCATAGGAAACTCTGTCAGGTGTATTGACAAAGACACCATATCCACGTGAAGATACGTAAAAAGGAATGTTCTTGTAACTCTGTGCTGTGCAAGTGCCACCGTCAGAGTTCCAAATCTCAACATTCTGCCCGTTCTTCGTAAATGGTGTAAATTTCTCACCAAATCCATAGATATATTCACCTGTTGAAAGTGTTAACTGTTCACGCATAAAGGTAGCGCGTTTATCAGACGGAAATGCAAAGAAGGTGTCATTTTCCAGAGCCTGTAATCTTTCGGCAGTACGGAAAGGAGCTTCTTCAATAATAGAAGTAGAACGCCAGCCACCGCCGGTCATTACCTTACCGTCATAAGTATAGATGAACTTCCAAGTTTCTTTAATAATGCGAAGTGTTGTCTTGCCGGAAATCAGTTCCACATAATCATCGGTATCATGAATGATTGGACGGAAACCGGTATCTGCCTCATTTAGTTCAAAATGTGGACCGTTATCGACAAAGCCTTTATAATGTACAATGTTAACTTTGATTACATTTTCAGTCGTTGATGAATAGGTAACTTCAAGATTAGGGCCTGCAAGAGTCATGCCACGACCGGTAACCTTTGCCGGGGTTGCCAAAATCTGAATTGCATTTGCGCTTGTCTTGATTTCATAAGCATGTGCTGCATAATTGGTGGTATAACCATTCTTGGTCAGCCAGAAGCCATCAGAAAATATCATTTTAATCCCTCTCTTTCCATAGATACATCTATACAAATGGAACATACAAGTTTATAATGATAGTATATTTCCTATTTTGGCGATAATCTATAATAATACCGTCAAATATTAACACAATTTTGATATTCTTTACCGTAGGATTGCTTACAGGAGACTCTAAATGAAAGCAAAATCATTTTTATTGGAACAGGAACGACATGGAACACCGCTCTTACCGCTTGGTATTCATCGCCTTTATTATGAAAAGGGAATGGACGTCTTTTTCTATTTACATTGGCATAGTGAGATAGAATTTTTCGTGGTGAAAAAGGGTGTAGCGGTCTATACCATTGAGGATCAGGAATATATTGTGCATGAAAATGAGGGTGTATTTGTGAATGCAAATGCGCTTCATACGGCGCGCTCTTATGAGGGAATGGAGTGTGAGTGCTGTGCAATTGTCTTTCAGCCCACGCTATTGATTGATAATGTGAATTTGCTTGCTTATGCAAAGTATATCTATCCGGTGTTGGTCGGCAATCGCATTTTATGTGATAAATTCGGAACAAAAGAAGAATGGCAGAAGGAAGTTGTTTCACGCATTGTCGGTATTTGTGCGTTGGGGGATGAAAAATTAGGGCGCGAAGAATTGTGGGCAAGAAGCGAACTTTTGAAGATATGGAATTTGTGTTACCATCATCCGAAGAAAAAGATATCGGAGGAAGCGAGCGAGAGAAGAAGTTATAAATTAAAGAGAATGGAACCTGTCATGGATTATATACATGAGCATTATAATGAAGAAATGTCACTGAAGGAACTTGCTGAATTGATACCGATGAGTGAAGGGCAGTTTTGTCGTTCCTTTAAAGAAATCATGAATATGCCACCAATTGCATATGTGGTACGCTTTCGTATCCTGCGCAGCTGCATGATGCTTGAGAATACCGATGATAAGATAGGTGATATTGCAAGGGAAGTTGGATTCAGTAACATTAGTTATTTTAACCGTGAATTTCTGCGTGTGATAGGTTGCTCACCAGGAACCTACCGCAAAAATCAATGGGCATATTTAAATTCATAATTTTTTTTTGAAGTTAACATAAGAGCCTAATTTTATTATAATTTCTGCCGAAATATAGTGTACACAAAACAAAACATCACAATAGAAGTGGCAGGAAGAAGATGACAGGCATGAATGTAAATGGAATTTCAGATCAATATCTTGCAATGATGATGCAGGATATTTCGAAAGTGCCGGATTTGCCAAAGAGTGAAGTATTCACGGACGATGAAACGCTCTCGAATGATATTACAAATGATACAGCAACTGTTCGGAATACAGAAACTTATAAGCCATCCGGGCTGAACAAATCAGATTCATATGGACTATATTCCAATATTATGGATGTGATTCGGGAAAGAAAGTCCCATACAGCCGGACAAGAAGAAATACCGGTACAAAGCAAGCCGCGTGAGCTGGAGGATATCTCTACAAAGATATTCTGATAGAAATAGGAAGCAAACGCAAAATAAGAAGTTCACTGATTGTGGACTTCTTATTTTTTATCCTTTTGTCACAATGTGGCATGACATTTGTCATGAGATGTATAATATGTATTGACAGACAATATTATACGTTATATAACATAAGCATAACGACACAAACCAATACAATACGAAAGGGAGTTGATGACATGGTATTTAATACCGGTGCTGCATTATTGGATGCGATTGTGCTGGCAGCCGTTTCAAAAGACAGAGACGGAACCTATGGCTATAAAATCACACAGGATGTCAGAAGAATTATAGAGATTTCAGAATCAACACTTTATCCGGTGCTTCGAAGACTGCAAAAAGACGATTGTCTTGAAGTATACGATATGGAGTGCGGAGGCAGAAACAGGCGTTATTATAAGGTAACAGAAAAGGGCGAGGCACAATTGCAGCTCTACAAGACGGAATGGAATGAGTATTCCGCAAAAATATCAAGCATGTTTACAGGAGGGGAAAATAATGAATAGAGCACAATTCATGCAGAAGCTTGGAGCATTGCTTGGCGATATAGAAATCAATGAAAGAACAGATGCTTTAAAGTATTATGCAGATTATTTTGATGATGCAGGAGTTGAAAATGAGAGTCAGGTAATAGAAGAACTCGGTTCACCTGAGAAGGTGGCAAAGATTATAAAAGCAGAATTAAGCGCAAAGGGAAAAGAGAGCGGAGAATTTACAGAGTCCGGCTACAAGAACCCGGCGTACGAAGAGAATACTACGGCTGTAGCAAGTACACCGACTAACAAGACCGATAATACCCAACAGGCAGGAGCACAGAACAGTCAGTCTGCTGCACCGAAGAATGATGCCGGAAGAATTATCTTGATTGTATTACTTTGTATCTTTACAATACCGGTAGGAATTCCGGTTATCACGGCAGTATTTAGTTTGGTGTTTGGAATATTCAGTACAATCATCGGCTTAATTATTGGATTGGGAGCAACCGCAATTGCACTGTTTATAGCAGCAATTGTTGTACTGATTATAGGATTTATAAACATATTTGCGGTTCCGTTTGCAAGTTTTATTTTAATCGCAGTAAGTTTATTGATGGCAGCGCTTGGAGTTCTGCTTATGATACTAACCGTATTAGTTTGCGGAAAACTCTTACCGGC
Source organism: Lachnospiraceae bacterium (assembly GCA_035271065.1). GTDB lineage: Bacteria > Bacillota > Clostridia > Lachnospirales > Lachnospiraceae > JAAYYM01. Next base: position 30,341 of record DATESB010000196.1, read on the forward strand.
ATTTATCAGAGGAGTTGTATACTTATGCAGTGCTCCGTTTAAAAGAAAGGAGGCGATGGCATGAACAAGTTTATAAAGGTATGTTTGTCTATTGTAGGTGTCTTGATGGCATTTGGATTGGTATTGTTCGTCATCGGCGCAATGTTCGGAGGTATTAATCAAGTAGAGGATATTACGCGACGCGGTGGTTTTAATTATACGTTTTCAAATGGAAATTTCCACGTAGCCGCAGCTGACTGGAATTTTGATGACTATGACTATGATGAATATTATGATGATTTTGAAGAATACAAAGAATACGAGTTTGATGACCTTGGTGACGTGGCAGATATTAATGAAGTGAAGATAGAGGTCGGAGCATGCAAACTTGATGTTTTGGAATATGACGGAGCAACCTATAAGGTCGAGGTCGAAAATGTATATCACCTGAAATGTTTTGTTGAAGAAGGTGTGTTAAACATTGGTGGAGAAAGAGATACATTCCCGAATATAGGCGAACGAAGAGTAACGCTTTATGTTCCAAAGGGTGCGAAGTTGGACAATTTGGACATCAGCTTGGGTGCAGGCGTTGGCGAGATAGAAGCCATAGAGGCACAGGAAATTGACATTGAAGTCGGTGCCGGGGAATTGACCGGTGTGGATCTGACAGCAGAAGAAAGCGATATCTCAGTTGGTGCAGGAAGTGTATCACTTCGTGGTTGTGAATTTGGAGATGTTAAGTTTGAAGTGGGAGTCGGTTCGGCATCTTATAAGGGAGTATTGACAGGAGATGCAAAGGTGGATTGCGGCATGGGTAATGTGAGCATGAAACTGGATGGCGAGAGAGAAGATTTTAACTACAGACTGGAATGTGCTATGGGCGAGATTGATATTGACGGAAAAGAGTATTCCGGGCTGGGAAACAGCAAGCGTGAAGATAATGACGCAGTAAATACCATGGATTTAGACTGTTCAATGGGACATATTAGTGTCAAATTTAATGAAGAAATTGTAGAATGAAAGAAAATAGGAGGATAAAATCATGCAGGATGAAATTAAAAGATTGTACAAATCAAGAACGGATAGGATGATATGCGGTGTTTGCGGAGGCTTGGCAGAATACTTGAATATGGATCCTACCATTGTAAGAATTATCATGGTACTGATTGGTCTGTCAGGTGGCGGAATACTTGCATATCTGATTGCAGCAATTATCATACCGGAAAAACCGTTTTAGGATGAAATGAAAAGAGCATGGCGTCAATTAACTTGGCACCATGCTTTTTGCTTGGTTAGTGACTGGCGTTCGTTCTTCAATTAACCCAACTCATCCTACTCCATCCACTTTCGAGCATCCGGAATCTTCTCGAGAATTGGAAGCAACAGGAGTGAAATGACAATACCGACAAATCCCTGCACAATATTAAATGGAATACCGGTTGCCGAGGAACTGACACCTGCAGCAAAAGTGGTGCCTGTGAAAGCACCGGCAGCAAGCATTGCCAAGAATATTTCATAGACAAAATAGCCAATTACCATAAAGAACTCAGCAACTGCACCGGCAATCATGAGAGCAGTATAGCGTGAGATGGACTTATGACCGGAAAATATGCGACGGAGTTCACGGAACAGAAAGCCTGCAATCAAAGCAGTGCCTGCTTTGATAACAAAGGTAGCAGGTGCAAAGGAAGCATAGCCGGAAAATAAGTCTGCAAGCATAGAACCGATGCCTGCCGCCAGTCCGCCGTAGAGTGGTCCCAATATGATGCCACATAACAAAACAAGTGCATCACCCAGATGAATATATCCAAAGGTGGGGGTAGGTATCTTAATGACCATGGTGGCAACGCATGCAAATGCCGCCATAAGTGCAGAGATGACAATGAATTTGGTGTCTTTTTCTTTTTTCATAACAGTGACTCCTCTCACAAAACGTTATTGAATGAAATAAGATACAATAGCAGACGTTATTTTATCACACACCGGCTCCACGAAGCGATGAAACAGGTAGGATAACAGAAGTAATGAAACGGTAGAAATGACAAAAATCAAAAGAGCCAACAGGCCGTAATTACGTACTAACTGAGTATTGTAGAAAATAATCGCCAGCCCGGAAGACAGAGAAAAAACAAGTGGCAGGTTCAATAAATACACAGCAAACGAGATATTGCCGAGAAACTGGATTGGTTTTGCAGACAAGAACTTCTGTATGCCTGACAAACAAAAAATTGCACCTGTTATCAAAGCAGCGCCAATCATATGATAAAATTCATATGCTGAAATGGTGTCAGGTAAATGATTGAGGAAACGATAGATATTGGTGGGTATGACACCGGAAGGATATCCTCCAAGGAATAAACCGAACAGCAGCATAAGGACAGCGCAAACAATACCTGGGGTTGAGGATTGTATTCGTTCAAGCCATGACTCTTTACGAACTACAATGTAAGCAAGCATCGTACCAAACACAAAGGTCAGGTAGAGACTGCCGACAGAAGCAAGCAGGAGTGCAAAGAAACCGTATAAAAGAAACATATGACGATTCTTTTTGCCGGCCATGATACTTAATATAGAGGATAGAAATCCACCAAGAAAAAGAGTAGTCAGCATCCAAAAGGAATTGGAGAAGGTTTCATCAGAGAACAGCCAGATTTTCACGAGGGCTGATGCAAATAGTTCTTTGAGTGACAGCCTGAATGCATAACGACCTTGCATCAAAGAAGACCCTGTAATAGCTGCTGCACTGTTGTTTGCAAATAATCCGCACCAGGATACCAAGAGAATTACGACACATACCAAAAAGACCGGCAGCATCAGGCGTGGATATCGCTTAATGAAGCTCTTGGCCAGCGAAAGGTGATATTCTTCTGTATTGCCTTCGGATTTTTTTAGGATTCCATAACTGATGACAAAGGCAGATACGACAAAAAACACACAAACCCAGAAGTTTCCATTTGTGATTGCAGATACAGGTGCCTGTGAATACCATGCTTCAATGCCGATATCAAAATGTGTTACAGCATCGTTTCCAAGAAAGGAAGCAGGGAAAAAAGCCATCAGAAAATGGTTGATGAACACGAAAATGCAGGCAAGTCCCCTTAAGCCGTCAATATATAAAATTCTTTTATTCATACAACTGCCTCCGTTCAGTGAAATATATCAGGGTATTCTGATAGAATTTCCTGTGTAAAGCGTGTGGCACCCTTTTCATTCAGATGTGAAGCATCTCCAAAGTAGGCATCTTCATAATGATCAATTATTTTATCAATTTTTATGGCAGGATAGTCGTTTGCAAGCAAAGTCATATATGCCGTATATTCCTCTACATAAACCGGATCAAGACGATTGTAAGATGCTGTATTCATTGGTGCCTGTTCCAAAACAACATTGATGTTATTTGTTTCGCACAAATCCAATAATTTGCGCATATATAGGTCTACCATCGGTGATAGATTAAGTGCTGTGTAATTTGACTCATAGTTGTAATCCGAGCAACCATCAGCAGTTCCGAAGTAATACTGACCGCGATTGGCTTCTATGGCAGAGTATATTTCATTGTTCGTGCCACGGCGTCCGATAAATCCGCTGTTGTACATAGCCGGAAGATACTTGTTTGGCAGGCGTAATCGGTAACTGATAGAATCTAATAGATAGGTATCAGTTAAGATTGCTTCTTCTGATACTTTATTTGCATTTAGCAGAACTTCACAAGCCTCATCAATACTCAAGTAATTAAAGTACATGGTTCTCTGCCAAAATGTATCCAAGAAAGAATAATGATAAGGAGTAAACATGATAAAGGCATTTTCGGGTGCTTCATGCTGTTCCAGATAGCGTTCTAACGTATAATAGATTTCAATCGGAGTAGAGCCACCCATGGAAAGATTGATGACTTCATCTGAGAGCAAGTCCGGAATAAGCCCGGCCTTTGCAGTGGAATCACCAAGTATCAACGTGTTATAAGAGGTGTCATCCATAGAGGCATCCTTCTGGTATTTCCAAGAAGGGTATTCTTCATCCATATAACCGAACGGAAACAGAGCCGTAAACAGACATAATGCCAGTAACGGAACAGTTGCTAATATGCACTTTCCAAAAAAACGAACGACTGAATGTTTCATAATTAGTTTCCTCAAAAATTCATATACAAAAATTCCTG
>DATESB010000197.1:0-5055 GCA_035271065.1 Lachnospiraceae bacterium
CCTTCGCGAGTTTCTTCTTCTGTATCAGTTGTTTCTTCTGTTTGTACATCAGTGGCAGGAGTGTCGGTAACAATTTCGACCGTCGGTGCCGCAGAACTATCTTCTGTATCAATGTTTTCCTGTGCCTTGCTACAGCCGGCAAGGATAAACATTGTGGATAATGTGATCCATAGCATTATTCGTCTATGTTTCATAAATCTGATGCCTCACTTTCATAAATGTATGCTTTGTGAATTGCACTGCAATTCCAGATAAGTATAACACAACATCTAGTACAAGTCATTGGGAAATCGTGTAAATAACGTGCAAAAAATTACTATAATTGTTTCTTATAGGTAAACAATATGATACAATAGAAAAAGGTGGGAGGTGTATCTATGGCATTTGAGGTAAAGAAAAAAACGCTGGAAAGGGACATGATTAGGCTGGTTATGGTTGTAGTTGCAGCGTTTATCATGGCGTTAAATATCAAGAGTTTTGTGCGTGCAGGCAATTTGTTCCCAGGCGGACTTACAGGGCTTTCGCTCTTGATACAGAGAAGCATCGAGAAGTTTATGGGGTTTACCATTCCTTATGCGCCAATTAACTTGTTGCTCAATATTGGACCGATTATCTTGAGTTTCAAGACACTGGGCAGAAAATTTACGGTATATTCCTGCCTTATGATTGTTCTGAGCAGTATCTTTACCGATTTACTCCCGGTACGCGCCACTACCTATCAACTTCCCTTAATTGGAATATTCGGCGGATTGATTAACGGCGCGGTCATCAGTATGTGTCTCCTGGCAAATGCAACAAGTGGCGGAACGGATTTTATTGCTGTTTTTTTATCAGAGAAAAAAGGAATTGATGCATGGAATTATATCTTAATGGGTAATGCAATCGTTTTGGTCATTGCAGGATATCTGTTTGGCTGGGATGCTGCATTATATTCAATTATCTTTCAGTTTACATCAACCGAGGTGGTACACAGACTGTATCGTCACTATCGCAGGGATACCCTGTTTGTGATTACAGAACATCCGACGCAGGTGTATGAAGTAATTAGGGAAACAACGCGTCACGATGCAACTGTTTTTAAGGGAATAGGCTGTTATGAGAAAGAAGAACGCAATATGGTTTATTCGGTGATTGGCGGAGATGAGGTCGGCAAGGTGAAAAGGAAAATCAAAGAAGTGGATGAGCGTGCATTTATTAATGTAATCAGAACAGAGCAGTTGGAAGGCAGGTTCTACAGTCGCCCGAATGAATAAATTTGTATTGTTTTTTAGAAGTACATATGCTAATATATTGAATGTTCGGAATGGGCAGTGCCTGTTCCGCAACGCGCGGTTATGGCGGAATTGGCAGACGCGCCAGATTTAGGTTCTGGTGGGAGACCGTGCAGGTTCAAGTCCTGTTAACCGCAGTAAAAGAGTTTCGAAAATTCGAAACTCTTTTTTTTATCATATATACTTGACAAGATATATTATACAATATATAATATGTTTAATTTCATATATATAAATGAAAACAACATATATCAAAATAAGGAGGAACAAACATGATTTATCCATTAAATCCACCATTGGCAGAATTGTTACTGCTTTCGATTATTTCGCAGGAAGATAGTTATGGATACATAATCAGTCAAAGGCTGAAGACAGTGTCCAATTTGAAAGATTCGGCGCTCTATCCCATGTTAAAAAGGTTGTCAGATCAGAACTATGTAGAGATTTATGATCAGCAATTTCAAGGGAGAAACAGAAAGTATTACAGAATTACGCCGATGGGAGAGACACAGCGAGCAAATTTATTGAATGAGTGGAAGTCATATTGTAACGAGATTGAAGCGATTACCCAAAAGTCGCCCCGGGAGCAATCCGAGGAGCCGCTTGAAGGATCTGAGCAAACATTGGAAGTTGAGGGAGGAAAAGACAATGACTAAAGAACAATATTTAGAATTATTACGGAAGAAACTAAAGAGACTTCCGAAAGAAGATTTTGATAGGGCACTTGAATATTTTGAAGAGTATTTTGCAGAAGCAGGTGATGAGAATATTACACAGGCAATTGAGGATTTGGGGACACCGCAGATGGCAGCAGACCAGATTATCAGAGAATTTGCAATTGGAAACAGCAATAGCGGGGATGCAAAAAAAGATGTCCGTAAGGGAATCAATGGTGTATGGATTGTCATTTTAGCTATCTTTGCTTCACCGATTGCATTACCGTTAGTGATTGGAATTGTAGCAGTTTTACTTGCACTGGTGGTGGCAGTTGTTTCGCTTTTTGTTGCAATAGGATTATCAGGAGTTGCTCTGATTATTACGGCACCGGTGGCGATAATAGGAGCATTTGCAACAATGGCAGACAGTTTGCCGGTAGCATTAGTTTGTATCGGAATAGCGCTTGTTTCAATTGCATGTGGCATATTGACAATATATGCTACATATCTACTTATACGAAGATTTCTATATTGGATTGTACTTGTGTTTGGAAAGATGTTTGCGAAAGGAGAAAAGAAAGATGAAAATGAATAAATTGGTTACGGTTTGCCTGATTGTAGCGGCAGTCGGAATTTTGATTGGCGGCATTGGCTATGCGTGTGGGGGAAGGGTATACGGCCTTTCGCTCGGCGGACAAGGTATTATAGTGAATTCAAACCATGGTGCGCCTGAAGGTGAAGATATGCAATATATAGAAGAGAATAAAGAATTAGAGGCATTTCAGAATTTGAACCTAGATGCTTCATTTACAAATGTACAGATTCGTGAGTCGGACCATTTTGGAATTGAGTATCATGTAAGGGGAAATCGTCCTGTGACGACAGAAATTGACGGTGATACTATGACGATTACACAGGGCAGATCAAATGGTGCACATAGTTCATTTACGTTGCTTTCTATGGGTGAAGTTTCATTCAAGGATTTTGGAGAAGAATATATAATTGTCTATGTACCCAAAGGACAAGAGCTTGGTGATGTTTCCATAGAAATAGAATCAGGAGATATTTCAATAGATGCAATACAAGCAACGCAGTTAACAATCAAGGATTCATTCGGAAATGTCGAACTAAACGAAGCAAATGTGACAAATGGCATTATAAAAATTGAGAGCGGCGATGTGAAATTCGAAACAATGGAAGCAGGCGAAATGCAAATTGAGAATTCGTTTGGAGGTATTGATGGTGGACAGATGACAGTAGGCACATTGACACTAGAATTGGAAAGCGGAGATTGTGAGATTGCTGACCTATCAGCCGAAAACGCAGAGGTAAATGCTGCATTTGGCAGTATTGAGTTTGGGCTTAGAGAATCCGTTGAGGCATATTCAGCAGACATTGATATGGAGTTTGGAAGTGTTGATGTAAATGGTGAAGATATGGGCACAAAGTACAAAAACACTTCTTCTGAAGGCGAACATGAGTTAGTGATTCAATGCGAATCGGGAGATGTATCGTTATATGATGTGAAATAATTGATAATAGGATATGAAATGTGATATGATAATGCAAGAATAAATGATTGAGTCAGAATTGCAAAAGGAGTGAATTTATGAAAGCAAAACAGTATCACTACATCCTATTTGATTTAGACGGGACACTGACCGATCCCGGCGAGGGTATCACAAATTCGGTTGCACATGCACTTGCGTATTATGGAATTCAAAACGAAGACAGGAGTTTACTCAATAAGTTCATTGGACCGCCGCTTGCAGAGTCCTTTGCAGAGTTTTACGGGTTTTCGGAAGAGAGGATTGCGGAGGCAACGGAGTATTTCAGAGAGTATTTTCGTGATAAAGGAATCTTTGAAAATGAAATATACGAAGGAATTGAGGATGTTTTGAAAGAATTACTTGCAAATGGAAAAGAACTGATTGTTGCAACCTCCAAGCCGGAAGAATTTGCGAAGAGAATATTGGAACACTTTCATATCATACAGTATTTTACCTTTGTTGCAGGAAGTACAATGGACGAAAAGAGAGTCAAGAAGGATGAAGTCATTCGATATGCACTTGAGTCATGTGCGATAGAGGATACATCACAGGCAATTATGATTGGCGACAGAAGACATGATATCATTGGAGCAAAAAAGGTGGGAATGGATTCAATAGGCGTTCTGTATGGCTATGGTGATGAGGAAGAACTGACCGGAGCCGGAGCCACGTATCTTGCCGAAACTGTGCAGGATATCGTGAAGTTGCTTCACGAGTGACTGTCGCGGTCAATCATATCTCTGTGTAGCGATTGAGTGCCCAAGTGTTGATGTTGATTTCAGTAACAGCAAGTCCGCAGTAAGGACAAGTTTTTTCACCAATAGAAGTAATCGGTGCACCGCAGTTTGGACAATTTGTTCCGACTGCGGTTTCTCCGTCTTCAAGTTGGTTCACATCCTGAACATACTGCAATTCAATATTGTAACGTGTCTGTTCTTTGATATCTGAGGAACCTGCAATTACGGTTCCATGGTCTTCTATGTAATGAAAATAACCGACAGAAGTCTGCAGTTTAATGACGCAGGTACCGTTTAATTTGCGGTAGTCGGCAATTTCAGTCTGATGTATCTGAATGTCACGAAAGAATTCATGTCGTCCATTATCTTGATTGCTTGTAATGGTCAGAGCAACCTGATTACGCAAATCAGTTGAAGCATCTACCAGCAATGAGATGTTTTCCTTGGTAATAGCCATAAAGGCAGACTTTAGCATATTCTCGGCTTTCTGTCTGAATTCATACCAGTTAAATGCCGGAAAGTCATGTGTGATGCGTGGCAGACACAGAGAAGTCATGCCGTTGACCGACTTTGGAGTATGCTCGATTTCAGCTGCCTGATCGGAAAGTCCTTCCTTTAGGGCAGATACAACGAGTGCTGCGTCACTTGCAATCGATTTCAGACGATACACAATGGTGGCAACTCCTATTATAATGGCAAGTATAACGATGAGTACTATAATTGAAACAATAGACATTTGTTTGAAGTCCTTTTCTTTTATTTTTTGTTTAAGGATATTCTATCAAATAATCGGAAAAAGCGAAAGAGATTTCACTTTTTTATTGAAGATATGCGCTAAATG
>DATESB010000198.1:0-6642 GCA_035271065.1 Lachnospiraceae bacterium
AGTAAGAACGCTGTATCGGTCAGAGATTTTTCGCGTTTTGGCTTGTTCTGAACAACTAAGGTACTTTCGGTACCTTTCGCTTTATTCAAGGATAACATACTAACCACGCTCCTTTCCCTGGCTTACAGTCACTTTGGATAATGTGACTTTATTTCTGAAGAGACTTTTGACCATCGGCGTTTGGATGGCTACAAGAACAATAATTATCACGGCCTTAAAGACTGGAACGGCATTTGTGTTGACGTTTAACGTGGTCAACATAGAGGTCAGAGTCTGTATGGTATACGCTCCGATAATTGAACCTGTCATATTGAATTTACCGCCGCCGAGTGAATTGCCGCCAAGGGCGACTGCCAAAATAACATCCATTTCAATGCTGGGCACTATTGTGTACGGATTTACAGTTTGTACCCTACTTGACTGGATGAAACCAGCGATACCAACGCATAAACCTAAAATAACAAATGTTAATAACTTGATCATCGCAGGATTAAGACCATTCAGGCTTGAGGCTTTATCATTGATACCTACAGCCCGGGTGTATAGACCAAGGTTGGTTTTTTTTAACACTAGAAATGTTACCGCAACAACTGCAATTGTAATTAGTATTGGCGTCGGAACTGGAAATCCTGGAATAAAGTTACCGTAATACCCAAACGAAGCCGCAGCTTTAGGCTTAAGACCACCCATAGCCATAGATCCTATCGATCGACCTGCTGTAAAGAGGATGAGCGTAGCTACCATAGGCTGTATGTTGAATTTTGAAACAAGTATACCATTAAAGACTCCGCAAGCCATACCTGCAAGGCAGCCGAGTAAGAGCGCAACGATAATCGGTGCATGCAATACGTCAGGCTGGGTTTCACTCGCGCACAGGACTCTCATAACCACTCCGCCGACTATCGCAACTGTAGCACCTACACTGATGTCCTGACCTCTGGAAGAAGCCGTAACGAGGGTCATTCCGATAGCAAGAACAACAAGTTCAGTCGCGTTGTTCAGTATATTGATTAAATTTCCTATTAAAACAGGATCACCTGTACTGTTTCTGCCCACGCTAATTTTTAAGAAGCCGGGATTGATGAACACATTAATCAACAAAAGAAATGTAAGAAATGCAATGGGGATAAACAATCTGTGACTGATAAATGCTTTAAGAACAGACGTTGAACGCTCGGCATTAAATTTTTTATTAACTATGGACATTTTGTCTTACTCCCCCCCGCTATGGTATACATTATTTTATCTTGTGTCATATCATCACCATTTAACTCTCCAACTACATATAGGTCACGCATAACAATCAGTCTAGAACAGGTACGCATCATCTCCTCAATCTCGGATGAAATAAATGTGATACTCATACCCTCAGAGGCAAGCTTTAGCACTAATTTTTGAATTTCCACCTTCGTGCCAATATCAATTCCGCGTGTCGGTTCATCAAGAATAAGATAATCGGGATGAGTGAGCAGCCAACGGGCAAGAATTACCTTTTGCTGATTCCCCCCAGACAACGAGCCTACAGGTGTATCCGCCGAAGCGGTTTTAATGCCAAGCAGACTGATGTACTCATCGGCAAAGGCTTGGGCCTGAGTATTAGTGAACGGCTTAAAAAAGCCTCTCATAACCTGCAACGCAAATATGATATTCTCTCGGACTGACAAATCACCAATAATCCCGTCACGCTTCCGGTCCTCAGAAAGATATCCGATTCCTTTCTTCATGGATTTTATTGGCGTTGTGATGTTGACATTCTCACCTTTGATTCTGAGCTTCCCTTTCACGACCTTGTCTGCACCGAAGATTGCACGTACACACTCGCTACGGCCAGAGCCGAGTAGACCGGCAAAGCCAGTTACCTCGCCCTTATACGTAGTAAAATTGAACGGCTTAATTCCTGAAGTAGTTGATAGCTCTTCCGTTTCGATTATTACTTCTTTCGGGTCACCATTGACAGTCTGCGCTTGCGATTGTATTTCAGCCAAATCTCCAATTTCTTTGCCCATCATTCTGGCAACAAGCTCTACCCGAGGCAAGTCCTTAATTTGATAATCTCCGACAAGTTCACCATTGCGCAAAACTGTAATTTTATCGCATATCTCGTACACTTGATCAAGAAAATGAGTGACAAATATTATGCCTACCCCTCTGCCCTTAAGTTCACGCATCAGTGCAAATAGCTTAGCGACCTCCTGTTCATCAAGCGATGAGGTAGGCTCATCAAGTATCAACACCTTGCAGTCCATATCAATGGCACGGGCTATCGCCACCATCTGCTGAACCGCTATGGAGCAGTTTGACAATTGTTTTGTTGGCTTTACCAGAATCCCCAGACCTTCTAGAATACTTTCTGCTCTATCGTTATTCTTCTTCCAATTAACGAATAAATCATTGGTTCTTCCAATAAACAGATTTTCGGCAACTGTCAGGTTCGGACACAATGTGATTTCCTGATACACAGTGCTTATCCCGAGCTTTTGGGCTTCTTGAGGTGACTTGATATGAACAGGCTTATTCATTCCTTTAATACAGATTTCTCCGGCATCCTTAGAGTAGACTCCGGTTAAAACCTTAATTAAAGTGGACTTTCCGGCACCGTTTTCACCCATAAGAGCGTGAATTTCACCTTCACATAAAGTGAAATCCACGTTTTGTAAGGCACGAACACCGGGAAAGCTTTTATAAATATCCCGCATTGTAAGTACTGTTTCCTGCATAATAATACTCAAACCTCCGTTCATACACGATATCTGGATATTAACCTGTCACTTATGTAATTATACAAGATGAAACGGCAAATCGTTTCACTTGTTATGAACAACGACAAGCGTAAAGCCGCTTGTCGTTCTTGATAAATGCGCGGTGCCAGAATCTACGAACAATATCCGCATAATCGGCGCCACGCATTTTAATCAATATCTTACCTAGTTTATCCTCTGAAAATTGCTGAATTTATAACAGAGGTACTTATATCCGGAAGAAACACGCTTTGCGAGTTTTTCAAGCCTACCTCGTAGGCTTTGATCGCGGGCGCGTTCGTCCCTTTGCAAGTCAACTTGCAGGGTCTCACTTTGCCTTCGCGCATATTCAAAAATGTCAGCTTCGCAGTCATTTTATGAATCATGTATTAATATGTACGTGCATCAACAATTTCTTTTGTAATGGTGTCACAGTCAAACATTTCTTCATCAACGTAGGCATTCTTTTCAACAGTCTCGTCAGCCTCAAGCTGATTAATAAGCTTGACAATACGAGGACCATGAAGAGGATTGCACTCAACGTCAAGGTTAAACTGACCTGCGAGAACCTTCTCAAGTGCCCACTTATTTGCATCAAAAGCAATAACCTTTACGTCGCCGTCCTTGCCATATGTAATACCAGCAGCATCCATAGCATCGCAGGCGCCACGAGCCATGTTGTCATTCTCAGAGTAAATAACGTTGAATTCCGTGCCAGATGCGATAAGATCAGCAACTGCCTGCTTTGCAAGAGTTTCGTCCCAACCTTTCATGTTTTGGTTGAATACAATTTCCCAACCGTTTGCAGCTGCGCCGTCTTCTATCGCTTTAGAGCGGCCGAGTTGAGCGGAAGAACCAGTGTCGCCTCCAAGCACAACAATCTTGTTACTAGAGAGTGCTTGACTCTTCAGCCAATCAACAGCCTTATTGCCTTCAGCTTCGAAATCGGAGCACACCATCGCGGTGTAAAGATCCTCCGACAACTCAAGTTTACGGTCAGCCATAATAAGGGGTATACCGGCATCCTTAGCAGCCTTTGCTACGTCTTCCCAGCCTGTTGACTGAAGTCCTAAAACAACAATATAGTCAAATTCTTCCTGAATGAGCTGCTGTGCCTGAGATATCTGTTTTGCATGGTCACCCTCACCAAAAACCATTTTTGTATCAAAACCAGCTTCATCAAAAGCCTCATTGAATGATTTTGTGTTTGCTGTACGCCAATCTGACTCATTCGCATTTGTCTGTACAACACCTACACTTACTTTTTCGTCGCCTTTGCCTGAAGTCTCACTGTCTTTCGTGCCACATGCAGCAAGGGAAAGTATAAGCATAATTACCAAAACTAATGAAATCAATTTCTTCATGAATATCTCCTCCAATCATTTTTTACTCAAAATATTGAGTTTATTACACGTACAAGTATATTTAACTTATATGCATAAAAATACGGAGATTATTCCTGTCTTAGTAGTTTTTTCTACTGTGTTTATTTTTCATTTCGTTTTTGGTTAAGATTCCTATGATTTATGTTTGATTTTTTACACTAGCTATACATGCCTAGCCTTGGAATTAGTTTGTGCCGAGGAATACGCAGGCACAGAATGCCGCCGCTATGCGGCATATAAAATACCCGGAAGAACAAGGAGTTCACACCACTGTGTGGACTTCGTAGTTCTTCCCAAGAATTCAGCTATGCTGAATTCTTTATTCACACTAATATATTCGTCCGATACGATCTATACTGGCATTTTCAGCTTCGAAAACTTTCTCTTCCACATAGGAAACCTTAGGGGTCTCTTCCCCTTTTTCTAAACGTTCTATTATCTCTGCAATCAGTGGACCCTGTAGAGGATTACATTCAATGTCTACATTAATTAATCCGTCTTCCATCATATCAAAGGCCTCTGATACCGCATCAAATGAAATTACTGTGATCTCACCGTTAACCCCACAGGTTAATCCGGCTTCTTGTATTGCCTCTATAGCACCAAACGTCATATCATCATTTTGTGAAACCAAAATATCAATATCATCAAATTCCTGTAAATACTTCACCATTACTTCCTTGCCCTTTGCTTTGGTAAAATCGCCAATATCTTGAGCAATGATATTCCAATTCTCATGACGTCCGGCTATATCCTCAAATCCTTTCGAACGTCCAATCTGAGCCGTAGAATTCAAGGTACCCTCAAGGACTACGATATTTATATTGTCCATATTTTGTCCATTCTGCTCCTGCGATGCTTTTTCTTCCAATAGAGATTCATTTTTCTGAAAAGTGTTATCCTTTTCTTCTTGTTTCTCCAGATATTGTTCCAACCATTGACCCGCCTTCACGCCTTCAGCATATTTATCAGTACCCACGCATGCGGCATAAAGATTTTCATCTTCTATATCAATCATACGATCTACAATGATAACTGGAATACCTGCTTCTCTTGCTTCCGTGAGTACCGTATCCCATCCAGTTTCCGTTACAGGGGCAATTACAATATAATCTACCTCCTGAAAAATAAAGCTCCTTACATCCTTAATCTGATTTTCCTGTCTCTGTCTTCCATTAGAAAAAATCAATGAAAATCCATTCTCTTTTATAAGAGCACTCTGGATAGATTTCGTATTTGCCGTACGCCAGTCTGATTCTGAACCAAGTTGGGAAAAACCAACAATAATCAAATCAGAATCAACATCCTCTGTATTTTCAGATTCACTATCTTGAAGGTTTTTTAATGGCCTCAGACTGCAACTGGCAAGTACTATAAACCCCATAAAGAATATCCATAATATAAATTTAAACTGTTTATTCATATCCTACCTCAATTCGTTCATTCTCTATTAAGCCAATTCTGGCTCAAGCAGTTTCAGACACCACTTATGTTATTTGAAACTGTACAGTTGCAAGTTCAATCAAACCAATTCTGGCTCAGGTAGTTTCAGGCCCCCCTTGTCTTGCCGGAATCTTTATTAAGATATCTGTGCCCCCTCCCTTTTTACTTTGTATATCCATTCCATACATATTACCATAATTCAATTTAATTCGTTTGTTGACATTTGCAAGGCCAAACCCGTTGCTCTGCTTGCTACCTGGCATCTCAACTTCTTTTCTTAAAGCATTTAGCTCCTCTTCATCCATTCCTATTCCGTTATCAATCACATGGAAGCAGATAACTTCATCCATAATTTCACCTGTTACAGTTATTTTCCCTCTTGCCCTTAACATTTTAATCCCATGATATAAAGAATTTTCAATGAGTGGCTGCATCGTCATCTTCAAAATTTGATATCCGTACAGTTCTTCCGGGATATTAATCTCATAATCCAGAATATCTTTATATCGTGACTGTTGTATCTGTAGATAACTTTTAATATGTATTTCCTCTTCCTGAATCGTAATGAAATCTTTTCCCTTACTCACAATAATCCTGAAAAACTCAGAAAGGGATACAACTATATCAATTGCTTCTTTATATTTATCTCCTTCTATCAACCATATAATTGTATCTAATGTATTATATAAAAAATGAGGATTAATCTGCGCTTGTAGAAGCTTTGATTCCATATACCTTAAGTTTTCCTGCTCTAGTCGGATGCTTTTTACCTGCTGTTCCAGTTTGATAGCCATATCGTTAAAACTATCGGACAATATTGACAACTCATCATGATTTTCGCAGGTTGTCCTCGTTGTAAAATCACCCATTGCTACCATCGCAGTCTTATCACATAACATCCGGATTGGTTTTGTAATGCTGTCTGTCACCAGGATATTAACCAAAATGGAGGCAACAATAATGGAGGATAATGCCACTATCATTGTTACGATTACATTCGTTACCTGCTCATTAAGGCTCTGTCGTATCGCTTCAAAATTCTGGGTTTCATAATAGATATAATACTGGATTTCTTC
>DATESB010000199.1:0-4977 GCA_035271065.1 Lachnospiraceae bacterium
GCAAAAGAGATGGAATTAAGTGAAGCAGTAGAGCGGACTGTAAATGAGTGTATCAAAGAAGGAATATTAGTTGAATTACTTACCAAATGCAGAACGGAGGCGATTGCTGTGAGTATATTTGAATATGATGAAGAGAAAGAATTGGAACTGTATCGAAGGGCAGAGCGGGCTGTGGGAGAAGAGAACGGCTACAAGGTGGGACTTGAAGACGGAGAAGAACGAGGAATAGAAAAGGGAATAGAAAAGGGTGAGACACTTTTTGCTCAATTGGCAGACAGATTATTTAAGGATGATCGCGATGAGGATTTTCGTAAGGCTGTAAAAGACAAGACCTTCCGCGACAAACTATATCAAGAATATAAGATACAAAAATAGAAAGAAATAGGATAGAAAATAGCACAGCAAAAAAATAAGTAAAGCCTGAATACAACGCATATAATGCACGTTGCATTCAGGCTTTTATCGTTAGAACTTTTATTTCTTAAACAAATTGACCACCAATCTGATGCCATACTTGACATAGTTAAAGAAAATGCTTGGATGCGTAATGCATTGCCCCATTTTCTTAAAGATATAGGACGGACGCAGATAAAATGAAAGTATAATGTTGCGACGCAGTTTCTCTAACTCGTCTAACGACAGGTACTTTGTACCGGTCATGCTGGAATGGAAAAAGTCACTTCCGAGGATGTTATCTGCAATCAAATTGTTTTCTTTTGCAGCATCGTAGAGTGGCGTGCCATAGAATGGAAGCGCAAGTTTTACTTCTACAAAATCCGGATTTGCCTGCATGATTAATTTCTTGGTTTCTAAAATATGTTCTTTTTTCTCTTCAGGGAAACCGATGACAAAAAATCCCCAAAAAGGAATGCCAACTTCATGACACCATTTTGCAGCCTGTAGATTTTCTTCTACGGTTGTACCTTTGCGAATTGAATCCAATATTTCCTGTGAACCTGATTCAAATCCGAATGCAACCATGAAACAGCCGGCTTCTTTCATTAATTCCAGAGTTTCTTTTGCAAGAGGACGGACACGGGAATTTGCTGTAAAGTTAATCTTACCATGCAATGGGGAATTGATAATCAGTTCACACATTTCTTTTACCCATTTTGCATTAATGGTAAAGGTATCTGCTTTGAAGAAGAAGTCTTTAATGCCGTGCTTTTCATAGCACTCGGTCAACTCGTCCATGACATTTTGCGGACTTCTGAAGCGTACGCATTTGCCCGAAATCTGAGGTGTCAGACAGAAAGTACAGTTGGAAGGACATCCGCGTGCGGTCTGAATGGTAGCCATAGGAGCGTCTGTATCCGGTCTTGTATAAAGAGCGTTATTCATTAAATGGCGTGCAGGAAACGGCATTTGATCCAAGTTTTCGCCCCATGTATGGAATGCAGTTTGCTGTAAATTACCATCAGCATCTTTATAGAGAATGCTTAGAATGGAAGATACATCACCTTCATGGCGCAGCGCATAATCGGCAATTTCGCCAATTGCAAAATCCACTTCGCCACCAATCATATAATCAACGCATGATAAATCCAACAAATCAAGCATTGCCTGTTCCGGGGCATAGAAGATAGCACCTTTCAGTACAACAATGGGATTATATTTCTTTTTTAACTCAGCAACCAACTTGATATCTTCAAAGATGGTCGTATTCGTAACACTAATCATGATGAGATCAGGTTTGAATGTTTCCATATCCTGATATAAATCTTCAAGTGTATCTTTCTGCGTTTGATAATCGCGTAATTTTACTTCATAATTTTTCTTTAATAAAATAGCAGCCGCATAACCTAAATCATTACACGCACGCATTGCTTCTGCGGAACTGCCGTCAACATTTTGCTGGCAACGATCCTCACCACGCTGAAACAGCGGTCCGGGAGGGTAAAATAAGAGTACTTTTTCCATAATCTATATCCTTTCATTCTTAATCATTTTTGTTGTGTGAATGGTGACAATGAACAGTCACAAAATACATTTTACTCGTTAGCGGGATATTTGTCAAAAACAGCACGCACATGTATCCCTGGTTTTCGGACTTTGTTGAATATCATATAAGAATGTGGTAAATTGTATCTATTCGAAAGATATTATTGGAGGAACCAAAATGAATAAGAATTTAGACAAGTCTGGGAATAAGTTTCAACTTCCGAATGGTGCTGACTGGACGTATGCATATGTGGATATGCAAAGTGTTAATGTTGCATGGAAGGAAGACGGTACGCCATATGTTGGAAAGCAAGGAATCATAAATTTTTCAGATGCTGCCGGAACGGTATATTCCATTTATGTTTATCCGGAACAAGTAACGGATGGAATATCCGGTGAGGTGACAATCTACTTAAATAACTATCCGGAAGATAAGATTGTTTTAGTTCCCAGTCGATTAAATACGCTGGAGAAAATTATGCCCGCCGGACATGATGGGAATTATGCAACAAATGTATGCTATTATATTCATAATGGCGAAAAAGTGAATTTAGCTTATTAAAAAGATTGGAGAGGCATAAAAACCTCTCCGATTTTTTTTATACTATCTTTTTATGCGTAGTTATCGTTATATAAGGTAGAAAGCGCTTTTGTAACACGAGAGGATAAACAATGAACAAGGATACCCTGCTGATTCATCGGATGAAAAATGGCGATGAAAACGCAATCGAACAATTTGTAACGAAATATTACCCGACTATTTTGCGGTATTGCCGATTACATATCAGTGACATGTATGAAGCGAAAGATATCACGCAGGATACATTTGAACGATTTTTTCGGAAGTTTGAGGGTTATCGGGAGTATGGAAAAGCATTGAATTATCTATATGTGATAGCAGCAAATACCTGCAAAGATTACTACAAAAAGCGAAAAGAACTTTTGCCGGGAGAGTTGCCGGAGCCACCTACAAACAATATAAACAGTGTATATAATACAGACAATACAATTATGATAGATGCAAGAATTGATATCAAGGCAGCGCTTCAAAAACTCCCGGAGGAATGCAGAGAAGTTACCATACTGCATTTCTTTCAAGGATTGAAACTTAGGGAAATTGCAACTATTTTGAATATCGGTCTGCCACTTGTAAAGTATCGAATTCAAAAAGCAAAAAAAGAACTTGAACGAGATTTGCGAAAGGAGGACTACCTATGAACGTAATCAAAGAAGCCGCAAACGTTTATGCACAACAATCAACAAACAGTCAGAAGCAAGAAAATGTACAGAATACCATTCAACGCTCAAAACAGGCCTTTTTGGAACATGAAGTACAAGGCTTTTTGTCCTATCCGGAATTTGTCTATCAGCAGAGCACATATATCAAAAAGCAGTGGTGGCTGTTGCAGGGCGTTTTGTTACTTTCCCTATATTGGCTTCTGCAGATTACGAAGAGTCCTGTGTACGTTCAGAAATGTATGGGTATCTTGTCCTCTCTGTTTACAATATTAATCATTCCTGAACTTTGGAAAAACTGCAATGCCATGGCTACAGAAATTGAAGGGGCCGCCTACTATTCACTGCGGCAAATCTATGCGGCACGTATGCTCGTATTTGCAATGGTTGATTTGATTTTGCTCAGTATATTCTTTGTGGCGTCAGGCATCACAGGGAGGTTAACAGTGACAGAAATGATGATACAGTTCTTTTTGCCGTTTACGGTATCCTGTTGCATATGCTTTCGGACTTTTTGCAGCCAGAAAGCGGTTTCTGAATATCTTGCCATTTTCTTCTGTACCGTGTGGACATTTGTGTGGGCAGAAATCATATTAAATGAAACAATTTATGCGGCAATTAAAATGCCGGTTTGGTGTATACTCATGCTTTTGGCAATTGCGTATTTTGTATACAGTGTCAAAAAACTGTGGAAAGGCTGTGAAACGATATGGGAGGAAAATCGGATATGGAATTAGTAATGACATCACTGACAAAAGAATTTCAGGGCTTTCGGGCAGTCAATCAAATCGATTATACCATGCATAACGGGGTATATGGATTGCTTGGAGTAAACGGAGCAGGAAAGACAACGTTGATGCGTATGCTGTGTACACTGTTGAAGCCGACTGAGGGAAACGTTACATGGAATGGAGAAGATATCTTTCAAATGGGACAGGAGTATCGAAACCTGCTTGGATATCTGCCACAGGATTACGGGTTTTATCCTGATTTTACGGTGTATGACTATTTGATGTATATTGCATCCATAAAAGGTGTGCGTGCAGCCGTTGCAAAGGCGAGGGTTGAACACCTTTTGAAGCAGGTTGGTATGGAACAGGCAAGAAGTCAGAAAATGAAGAAACTGTCCGGTGGCATGAAGCGCAGAGTCGGAATTGCACAGGCTATGATGAATGATCCGAAGATTTTGATTTTGGATGAACCCACATCGGGACTTGATCCGAATGAAAGAATTCGGTTTCGCAATCTTATCAGTGAACTGTCCGAAGAACGGCTGGTTCTGCTATCTACACATATCGTTTCAGATATTGAGTATATTGCAAATGATATTATCCTGATGAAAGACGGAAGTATTGTAAATACAGGAACACCGGAAAGAATTATTGCAGCAATGCCGGAGAGGGTGTGGAGTTTGACGCTCCCAAAGGCAGAGGTGACACATTATACGGAACAGTATAAAGTGGTCAATATCAAGACAGAGGCTGAGGGCGCAGTGCTGCGTGTGATTTCGGAGCAGAAGCCAAATCCTGATGCGGTATTGGAACATGCAACCTTGGAAGATGTATTCTTGTACTATTTTGGAGAAAAGGCAGGTGTTTTGCATGGTGAAGTATGAAATTAAAAAAGTATTTGCCAAGAACAGCAGTAAAATTGCAATTTTGTTATTGCTTGCTGTTTGCCTCGTTACCGGTTGGTTTGCAATGAGCACTGCTTATGTTAATGAAGCAGGTGAAAGCGAAAAGGGGCCTGCGGCTGTTCGGAAACTGCGTACGGAAAAAGAGGCTTGGAGTGGTGTGCTGA
>DATESB010000200.1:0-2755 GCA_035271065.1 Lachnospiraceae bacterium
CTTCTTGAATCGTATCTCCGTCTATCAGTGACACCGCAATATAATTTACCTCATCCACCATAAATGTGTCCATAATTGCAAAATCTTTCTCTGTTCCGTCTGATACCGGAATACTGATTACTTCATATTCGTCCATACTAATCTCCATTCCGCCGCTTTGCGGCGGCACAAATAGTAATGAAAGATTTTCAAAACCTCTACTCCATGAGATAATGCTTGTAAGAAGCTACACTACAAAGCACGGGAGGAGGAGTTGTAAATTCTTTCTCGTTTTAGACAGCATACTAATCAGTGTAAGTTCTGCCTTTTCAAGCACAAATAAGTGGCTCCATGAGACCGTACACTAAGAATTGTTTTAACGCCTTGGTTAAATTGTGTGGCAGTTCAGTCAATGGCTTCTTATCTTATTTCAGAAAGGAGTCTGACTATGAAAGTTGCTTACAAAACCTGTTGTGGTGTCGATGTTCATAAATCTTTTCTCGTTGCCACAATCATTACTACCACTGGTGGTATCGAGCCTTCCTATCAAAAGAAACGTTATTCCACCTTTAACAATTCAATTCTTGAGTTCAAGCAATGGCTCCTTGACAATAACTGTCATGACCTTTGCATGGAATCCACTGGTAAATACTGGGTTCCTGTATTCAATCTCTTAGAAGATGAGATTAATGTTACTATTGCTAACCCTAAGTGGGTAAAAGCTGTAAAAGGTAACAAGGATGACACAAAGGATTCTAAATGGATTGGAGATTTATTCCGTCTTGGACTGGTGAAAGGCAGTTACATTCCCTGTAAAAAAATCCGTATTTTACGTGAGTTCACAAGGTATCGTTATAAACTTGTTTCCTGCCGCTCCAGTGAAAAGAATAGATATCAGAATGCGCTTACTGTTTGTAATGTCGCTTTAGATTCTGTTGTATCCGATATCTTTGGGAAGTCATCCACATCCATTATTGACTACCTGCTTGAACAGTCTGGCAATTCTATCAATCATGAAGAAATAGCTTCTAAACTTCTTCGGTCTCTCAAATCGAAAGAAGATGCAGTGATTGAATCCATTGAAGGCTATCAGATGACTGATTCCCAAAAATATCGTATGCACCTCGTCCGTGCACATATGGATTATATCACAGCTGAAATCAATGATGTTGACCGTGAAATAGAAAATTTGATTTCTTCTGATCCTGATTATGAAAATGCTATCCAGTTTCTAATGACTATTCCAGGTGTTAAACGTGATAGTGCAATCACTATCATCTCTGAAATAGGTATTGATATGACTCAGTTTTCAAGTTCCAAAAGCTTATGTTGCTGGGCTGGATTAACTCCAGGTAGCAACGAATCTGGTGGTAAGAAGAAGTCTGTTCGGATTACACGTGCCGGAGTCTACCTCAAACCTGCATTAGTACAGTGTGCTCATGCAGCCGTTAAATCCGAAAAATCTCCTTACTACAAAAAGAAATATGAATCTCTCATGAAACGCCGTGGCAAGAAAAGAGCCATTGTTGCAATCGCCCGAATGATTCTTACTGCCATCTACCAGATGTTATCAACTGGTGAATCATGGAACCCAAGCGATTTGTATAAAATCGATATGCCTGAAGCTTTACTTGAAAAACAAAAAACAAAAGCGATCAAGCAGGCTATGAAACTATTACAAAGTGAAGGATTATATCCGTCACCAGAACCAATAGCTTCTTAAGCATTATCTAAATTAATCCCTATAAAAAGTTGCCATTTACTGGCAGCTTGGATAAGTGCGCCACTTTTTGGCTGTCCTCTACTTTCTTTCACACTAAGCCCCGCCTACATAGTACATTCTGATAGATACCAAAGCCTCTGCGGCACTGGTCGACCTAAGTTCCAGTAGATATGCAGCGTTTTGGATCAGGGCACAGACAGAAATCATCAGCATAAGTCGATACAATTGATTGTTCTTTTGTTTTAGCAAGATTACAATCAATACATAGCCGACAGCACACAATATAACCGCTTGGAATAATCCTGCAATAATTGTTAATTCACTCATGTTTTTATTATGCCTTTCCGGGCAAATATTGTCAAGAATAGTAAGCCATTCCTCTGACTGATTTCTCTGGCT
Organism: Lachnospiraceae bacterium; assembly: GCA_035271065.1. Taxonomy (GTDB): domain Bacteria; phylum Bacillota; class Clostridia; order Lachnospirales; family Lachnospiraceae; genus JAAYYM01. The sequence continues at coordinate 2,102 of DATESB010000200.1, forward strand.
AAAACAGTAATGCTTACGTTCCCGCCACAATTAGAACTAAGCCTAGTCCCGACTTCACTGTAAGCTTCTCTTTGAAAACAATATAGGAGAAAACAATTGTCACTAAAATACTGAGTTTATCAATCGGAACCACCACACTTGCCGGTCCGGTTTGCAATGCACGATAGTAACACAACCATGACGCTCCGGTTGCTATCCCGGATAAAACAAGAAATATCCAACTCTTTTTATCAATGTCCTTGATTGTATTCTGTTTCCCCGTCACAAAAACAACAATCCACGCCATAATCAAGACAACGATTGTTCGTATCGCAGTTCCAAGATTTGAGTTGATGTTTTCAATTCCAATTTTACCAAGTATTGCCGTCAAACTGGCAAATACTGCGGCACCAAATGCGTATAGTAACCACTTTCTGTTTTCTGTGACCTTTCCTTCTGTGGGTTTCTTCTGAATCATCATATAGGTGCCAATCCCAATCAGCACCATTGCAATGAATTTGAGTACTGTAATTCCTTCTTGCAGAAAAATAAACGCCAGCAACATCGTTAATATCGTACTCGACTTGTCGATTGGAGTGACTTTATTTACATCACCTATTTGTAATGCCTTAAAATAGCACAGCCAAGATGCTCCGGTTGCTATTCCTGATAAAA
>DATESB010000201.1:0-2846 GCA_035271065.1 Lachnospiraceae bacterium
ATCCAGAGGAGTGTTGGATGAGGAAGGTGACGATCGGGTATACCGCATTACAGATTACACGCATCCTTGGGATGGATATAATAATAGTGAACCAGTCGTGGTATTTGAAGAATTTAGGTCAAATTTGCCGATCGGTGAAATCCTACAACTGCTAGATATATATCCAATGATGTTACGGGCGAGGTATGCTAATAGATGGGCGTGTTATAACAAGGTTTACATAATTAGCAATTTGAAGTTGGAAAGCCAGTATCCAAATGCAGACGATCCATCATGGGAAGCATTTCTAAGAAGAATTCATAAGATTAAGGAATACAAATCCAAGGGTAAGATCATTGAATACGATTCGGTTGCAGAATATTATAGCCGGAATAGTACCTTTGTACCTCTTGCTGAATTGCCTAAAGAAGAACAACTTTCAATTCCATTTACTGAGAAGGAGGTAGGTCAATAGCATGAAATTAGCCCTTAGTACAGCTATCTGTGAGATTGTTGACACAAGCATCTATTCAAGAGTAATGCTCTATACAAAAAAGGAATACAAAGCTGTCGTAACCGCATTGTTTCAGAAAGAAGTAAATATAAAAATAGCAGATGCCATGAAGGAAGCATTTCATAGGCGAATAGAGTGCGATAATGTTCAGATGCACTCACCAGAATATCATAACCACGGCTTTGAAAGTATCCATTGGGAAATTGAACTTTCAGAAGAAGAAATACAAGATATTGTTTCAGAGTACATAATCAGGCAGTTAGGAACAGCAAGATTAACGGAATTTCAAATGGAGTTAAATAATGCTTTGAATGAAGCAATCGAAGAAAATGTCAAAGTAAGGAGGTGTAACAAATGACCATTGAAGAACGTGTTTTAAAATTAGAACAGGATAATCAGGAATTAAAAGAACGTGTTGGTATGCTTTCTAAGAGAGAGGAATTTGCCACTCCGTCTGAATTGGCTGATCTCCTGCGCTGTTCGAAAAATCATATATACATACAAATCCGATCTGGTGCTATTCAGGCTGTTACAGTCGGTACGGCTATACGCATCCCTATTAGCCAATTTCAGCCCAAGCCAAATCCTAAGCAGGTACGGAGGATAAAGCAATCACAGGCTGAACCATCCCATGAAAAACGTACCATACAGGAGATTCGCAACATCGTTTTTGAGTAGAAAAACAAATGCTATCCTTGCCGGACAAGGAGGATTATGCTAGAATAATGACAGCATAATATATTGTTTTTCGCTAACACAGGAGGAATGATATATGAGTATTCAAGCAAGACAATATACAAGTAAGAAGACAGGAAAGACCACAACTAAATATTATGCTGTCGTATTTGATGCCAAGCAAAACAAAGCGGTCTGGAGTAAGCAGAGCTATAAAACAGAGCGTGAAGCAAAGCGTGAAGAGGCAAGGATGCTCCATGATTTAGAGGAAGACATAAGGATTTCCGGTAAGATGATCTTTAAGGAAGTTGTAAAATCATGGACAGAAAGTTCAGTCGATACCTACGCCAATAGTACCTTTCGAGGGTATCTGTGGTATTTAGGTCATTATCTACTGCCGGTATTTGAAGATAAGTATATTGATGAGATTGAGCCGAAGCATTTACAGACATTTGTAAATGAGTTAAGCAAGCAGTATTCGCCGGAAACGGTGAATAAGAATATCAATATTCTGTCGAATATCTTCCAACACGCAGTTACACTGAAACTGGTAAAGAGTAATTTGATGGAAGGTATTAAACGAAAAAAGGTAGTGGTGGAAAAAACAGAAACCTGGACAACCGATCAGATACAAGAGTTCTTATCCTTTGATGTGGTCAAGGCTTCCCCTTATTATGAAATATTTCTGCTGTCATTTCTAACCGGAATGAGACCTTCGGAAGTATGTGGTATTTCTTCCGGTGATCTTAATGATCGTGGGCTTCTGGTATTGAACAGAGGTTATGACCGCTACGGCGTATTGTCCGATATGAAAACCACAAGATCACACAGACCGATACAATTATCAAAGAATATAACGTCGATCTTGAAGAACCGGATAGCACGCCAGAAGAAACAGGCTGATTTGTTGGGTGATGAATACGCACAGAACGATTTTCTGTTTAAACAAGACAATGGTTTACCCATTACACCTAATGTCTATTCTAAAGCCTTTAAACGCTGTCTAAGGGCATACAACAAGCAGGCAGAAACGAAGTTGCCGGATATTTGCTTATACAGTGCTGCAAGACACAGCTTTGGAACTAATCTTATCGTGGATGATAATATGCCCACATCTGTAGTAGCTTCTCTTATGGGTAATTCTGAAAGGGTACTGACACAGCGTTATGTGCATGTATCGAATTCAGTTCAAAGTGTGGCAATCAATGCCTATGCGGATAAAATCCTTGCATAAAAAGCATCATAGAAAAATCAAGTACTTTGACAAAAACTTTGATATTTTCACTTTGACAAAAAAATAAGACCTTCCGAAACTCGGAAAGCCTTGATTTTACTGGGTTTGTTTTAAGCACGAGACGAGATTCGAACTCGCGACGTCCTCGCAGTGTCTTTGCTCAATAAAATGCATTTCGCAAAGCCACAGGAAGAACAAGAATCTCGGCGTGAGAGCCTCCATTCTTGTTCTTCCAAGGTTCACTCTGTGAGAGTACGAATCAAATCTTGACACAGAAAAAGAAAAGAACTTATGCTTCGCATAAATTCTTTTCTTTTTAAGCACGAGACGAGATTCGAACTCGCGACCCTCGCCTTGGCAAGGCGATGCTCTACCACTGAGCCACTCGTGCATATTATGATGTGCTTTTTGATTGTTAGTTTTGTAAGCACATGTCATAATATA
>DATESB010000202.1:0-5545 GCA_035271065.1 Lachnospiraceae bacterium
TACTGATAATATTCATAAGGAAGCAAACCGTCCGGCATGTAAGCAGTCTCTCCGAAATCTTTTGTATGAATCGCCATCAGCGTCACCCATTGATCATTTAAATCGTCTACACGAACTCTGATATCATCACGCACCATAACCTTTGCCATGGACTCCACATCTGAAAGATTGCCGTACTTTGCTGTCTCAGGCTCTATATAGGTCACTTCAATATTCGGATCAGCCTTTGCAGCTGCTTCATTATTCGGCCACTCTTCCTTGATTACAATATCTGCACCACTTAGATAACGCTCGTTTTTCTCTGCATTTGCAAGGATTGTTCTGGCAACGGTCGTATTATAGATACCGAGTGCCACTGTCAGTACCAGGAACAGCATAATGAAGTACTGCTTGCTTCCGGTTCTGATAATCTGCAGGAACGAAACATATAATGCCGGCTTCCACTTATTCTGCCGTATTTTAAAGAACAATTTTACCAATAACGGTTGTATCCTGAGTGCAACCAGTCCTCCGGACAAAATGAACAGAGAAGCGGATAACAATAACAGCGGATCCAACATCTGACCTGCAATTACCTGTTTCACCATGATGTCTCGCTGTCTGGCAAATGAATAGTAACCATATACAGAAACCAAAAGTAAAACGACATCCAGATAAAGCTTCTGCCAAAACGGTTTCTGAACACGGTTTCGCAAACGCTTCATATTCACAATGGACAGCCTGCTCTTTCGAATGACCGGAATAATCGTAATTAAGATAGAAAGAACTGCTGCGCCTCCTGCATATAAAAATACCTCCGGTGTGTACTGAACGTCCAAGGACCTTCTTTTCACAAATTCCAGAAATGCATTTGCTGAGCCAAGAACCCGACATAACAACTTACCAATCGGCAATCCCAGCAAAAAGCAAATCGCAGTCAATAGCACAGACTGCATCAGATACAAAGAGAACACCTGCCATTTTGATGCGCCACGGCTCTTCAGTAATGAAATTTCATTTTCTTCCATAGAAAGCATTTGCCCTGAAATCATGGAAATAAAAACACACAACAATGCCAAAACAGGTATCTGCAAAATCATCAGTGTAATACTCACTTTTTTTGCATCTTGAACATAGTCTTCCAAAACTTCAATATAAGCAGGCTCACTAATATTCGTATAGTTTGTCTTCACGCGTCTGATCAGCGACTCCGTACCGCTAATCATCTGTTCGATTTGTGTCGGACTTAAAGCCTCATAATCAAATACTTGATAGAGTATGATGTTGACTTGATTTTCTGTCTTTTCACCCTTCATAAATACTTTTTCAAAAACCGATTGGGGAATCATAATGTGTTTCCTATAGGTATCCGGAGAATTCACCCAATAGGCACTACTGTCTGCATTTTCAAACACACCTACAATTTTGACGCGCAGTATATCTCCGTTCTCATCCGTCAAATACGGAAAAAGCAGTTCCTGATCCAACAACAGGTTCAGATTAATCATTGCGCTCTCGCTCACCATTGCTTCTATGACACCGTCTTCACCAATCTGCTCAGAAAACATTTTTCCGCTGACAACTGATACATGCTTCTCCAAATCACTGAGGCTGTCCAGTATCGCCCGTGTTTTTTCCTTGTCATTACGTTCCGGAATATGCTGAATGCTAACCTCTGACAATCCGCATTCCCTAACAGATATCAATTGTGAAACCTTTAACGTATCTTCGATCTGATCCGCTTCCTCGCAGATCATCTGATACTCATCAGTTCCGCCGGTAGAGCGAATTCTCGCATTATAAACAAGCGTTGCCGCATTCTGATTATGTTCGGTAATATAGTCGGTGAAGCCCTCTTTCAGCATATTACGCAGTGTTGCGTTCTTATACATCGGATGACACACTGCAATAGAGATGAGCAGCAAATTGCCCACCAAGAGACTGAATACCATCCATTTCTTATGTAATAATTTTTCAAACATCAGTCGAATCATATGCCTACCTGTTCTGTCCAGCCTATCTGCTATTCTCTAGTCTGTGACAACAACGTCTCCCTCTTTCAAACCACTCAGTACATAATGGTAGTTCTCGTTCTTCTTTCCGACAACAATATATGTTTTTTCAAGCTTATCATTCACCAGTTTACTGACAAAGGGACCTTTTCTGTCTTCTGTCACCGCGCTGCTCTTGACCAACAAGACATCTTCCATGTAAACCGGATAGCTTGTAACGGTAACTTCTGCTTTCTGCTCCGGCTGTACGCTCTTATCATCAAATGCGATATAGCTTTTCTTTGTAGCAAGGTTGCCACCGAGTGTAACATTTTGCGGTGAGATAACATGTCCTGTATAAATCTGTTCCTCCCCATTCATCTTAATCTCTACTTCCATTCCATAACGAAGGAGAGATTCCGCATCATTTACCGAAAGGCATACCTCATCTATTTGCGAAACTTCTGTCACATAACAACCACTGTCTATTTCTTTGCCGGTGTCGAAATCTGCAAGTTTTCCTACAATTCCTGCACATGGAGCCACAATCTGCGTTGTCTGATATGCTGTTTCATACTCCTTTAGTTCCTTTGCAATCTCATCAATGTCCTTTTGCAGCAGAGAAAGCTGATACGTGTATTCCAACTCCTCCTGTTTACTTTTCAAGACAGCAAGATGCTCTGTTTTATAGCCGGGAGAAACTTTCCCCCTATATTCCTCTTTGTCCAAAAAATCAGAATATTTCTTAAAATAGTCATTATAATCTTCCTGCGCACGGAGGAGTTTTAACCGCAGTTCCTCCACCTGTGCCTCGCTAATGGTTGATTCCACCGTCATAATTGGTGTTCCTTTTTCCACATAATCGTTGGCCTTCACCAAATATTCGCGGAAAATACCATTCCCCTGCTTCACATCATAATATACTTTTTCAGAATCAGGATACTCAACCGTTCCGGCAAAATTCGACTTCATTGTAAAATCTCCATACTGAACAGTTGATGTCTTGTAGGCAAATTCACTACCTGCCTTGGCATCCAGAATCAAGTCTCTGTTTTCCTCTTCCGCCCATGCCGACGTAGCAAAAAGAAGTGAGACAACTACTGCCAATATTCCGATTTTCTTAATTTTTGACATAGATGACATCCCCCTCCTTCAATCCCTCTTTGATTTCTGCCATAGTCGTGGTCGTCTTTCCAACCGATACGGCCTGCCGGATTTTCGTTTCATTTTCCACCAAATACACATAGTAGCCTGAGCCGTCATAAAATAAGGCATCCCTCGGTATTGCCAATACATTCTCGGAATAATCTCGAATCAGACAAAGCAAAGCATAATCTCCCAGCTTTACATCTTCTCCCATTTGATGAATGATAAAGTTTGATTTTATATTCTGATCAGAACTGCGCAGTTTAGCGAGTTCATCTTTTGTATACGGTTGATTTGTTACATCATACTCTTTCCCATGAATAACAGCATAAACACGATGACTGCTATTCACAATCGCCTCCGAAAAATAAGCACAAGCCAAGATATATTCATCCTGTTCTGAGGATATCATCTTCAGAATTGAGCTGTTTGCTTCAATCATATCTCCCTTGTTCATATCAGCCGCCGCCACAATACGTCCGGAAAATGGTGCGGTTAACTGATATTTTTGTACATCACCTGCAATATCATCAATACGCTTTTGCATATGTGTTTCTTCCAACGCATACTGTTCCATCTTCTGTTTTAATGTAAGCTTCTCTTCTTCTATGTAATAATAATCTGCCTTTATCTTCTGATTTGTTGTAAAATACCTTGATTCTTCATCTATTTCAATCTGATACGTCAGCTTTTGCAATTCATAACTATGAGCTGCCTTCATATCTTTCAATTCCTCGCGCATATCCATAAGTCTCTCATTCATATCTTCGGTCTCAAGTGTTGCCAATACCTGTCCCTTCATCACTTCTTCACCCGGATGAACATTGATGTTCTCAATTGTCCCCATAATATCAAATGAAAGTTCTTCCATCTTCGGCTCAATAATTGCATCATAGGTAATAACGGAAAAGATGTCCGACTTTGTCACTGTAATCGTATCTAATGTCACATTAACCGGCTCCAGCAATTCTATTTTTGATGTATCTCCGCCATTGTCCGTCTCAGCAGCATTGCAGCCTGAAAACAGAAGCAGACACGAAAATTGACACAGCAAAACAAGCAAAGCCACGAACCGCCTTGCCAATCCCACCTGTTTCAATTTACCTTGATTACTTGATAACTTCATCATGATTTTCCAATCCGTCTGTTATTTCAGCGATTCCGTCACCGACAAATCCCACTCCGATTTCCTTCATGCGGCGCACTCCGGCTTCATCAACATAATAAACAAAATATGTATCCCCTGACTGGTGTATGGCCTCCATTGACAAGATTTTTACATCTTTTTTTGAATCAATCTCTACAATAACCTTCCCATGTTGTCCAACCTTGATATCCAAAGCCGCATCTTCTATTCCAAAGAAAATCGATTCACTGTTTTCGTCAAAGGGTTGTACCACCGCTGCATATTCCATATCATCCACAATCACGTTGACTGTTTCACCGGGTGTAAACAAATTAGCATATTCCATGTCATCCATGTTAAATGCACACTGTTCATCATTGATAATCTTAATAATTCCTTTGTCTGACATAGAATCCGAACCAACTAAATTAGGTCTTACAAAAGATACGACACCATCCATTCCGGCATACAGCGTCCCTTCTGCAATTTTCTGCTTCAAATCGGTCAATTTCTTCCGCGCCACATATATTTGATCCGAATAGTCTTCTTTTTCTTCCTGATACTGCTTCTTCACTTCTTCCGGCAGTTCTTCATCTGCCCGCAGTTCTCTCTTCATCCGTTCAAATTGCTCGCGCTCTTCTGCCTGTGCCAAGAGCAGTGTATTCATTTCAACTGTATTTGTTAATTCAGTTACTTCCAATTCCAAATCATCCAGAGCCAATGTTGCCAAAACATCTCCCTTTTTCACTGTATCCCCGGTTCCCACAAACACTTGCTCTATCTCTTTACCCGTCACTGAAAATGCAACTTCTTCTTCCTGAACCTGCGAATAGATACAAGGTACAATCTGCGTCTCCGTCACATCGCCGATTCGCACCGCTTCCAACACATATTCTTCCTCTTCGGTTGTCTGGATTACAGGCATTGCATGTACGGTTTCTTCTTCCGGCAATATAGAGCAACCTGTCAGAAAAAGCACACAAAATAAAGCAGCCACAATTCCTCTGCCTGCTGGATGCATTACAAACAGCCCACTTGTATGTATGAACTGTTTCGACTCTATATGGTTATCTATCTTTCTGCTCACCGAATGCTTCTCCTTATGCCTAAAAACCTTACTTCATTTTACTACATGTTTAACGATTTATCTACAGTTAAATGCGGTGTTTTTTACTTAAATAGTTTCGAAACGGACGCTCCATAAAGCGTCCGTTCACCAACCCCCACGCAACAAATTTCCAAATTATCCCTTAACTGCTCCTGCCGTCATTCCATCAATAAAGTAACTCTGGAAGCACAGGAA